>JANOQU010000126.1:0-7350 GCA_031422355.1 Actinomycetes bacterium | reverse complement strand
CACCGTCGCTGGCGGGCTGGTGTCGATGAACGTCAACCTGGGGGCAGCAACCGAGTCGAGCCGGCTGGTGTGGTGCTTCGAGCACGTCACCATCGAGTCATCGACCTCGCCCTACGACCCGGCCGCCGGACCTTGGACGTTCGAGTTCAAGAAGCCCGCCGTGGCCGAGGCCGCTGAGACGTTGTTCGCCGATGTGACACCGACGAAGCCATTGTTCACCGGCCAATTCCAGGGTTTCGTGGATGCGTTGCACAACGGCGGCACGTTCCCGATCACCCTGGACGACGCCCAAGCAACGCTCGAGTTGGTCACTGCCTGGTACCGCAGCGCGCGTACTGGTTCGGTGGAGCAACTCCCCCTGCCAGCCGATCACCCGGACCGCAATTCCTGGCGCCCACCGGGGTTCAGCTGAGCCGCTGAGAGCGCATCGTTGGTGAGCGCAGGTCTGTTGGTCACGATGCCCGTGCAGCTCGCAGTACTGTGCGCGAGCCGCATTGAACGTGGGGGTGCACGTGAGTGAGCAAGCAGTTCAGGACTTCTCGGTCTCTCAGGTCTGTGAGTGCGCATGCAAGGTGCTCGGGGCAGTTCGGCTGTTCGATGCCAGCGGACGCCAGGTGCCGCTGGTGAGCCAAGCTCAACGACGTCTGCTGGCCATGCTGTGCCTGCGTGCGCACACCACCGTGCGCCCGGTGGTGCTCGAGGAACAGCTCGGGCTCTCGGCCGGGGCGCTGCGCACGTCGATCAGCCGACTCCGGCGGGTGATCGGCCCGGAGGCACTCGTCACCGAGCCGGCGGGCTACGAGCTGAGGGCCACCGTCGACGCCCTCGAATACGAGCGCCTCGTCAACGAGGCATTTCTGGCAGATGCTGCCGGGGCGCGGTCATGCCTCGAACGGGCTGAAGCGCTCTGGAAAGGGCCGGCTTACGACGAGTTCGCCCATGAACACTGGGCCGAGATCGAAGCGCGACGGCTCGGTGAATTGCACTCGGCGGCGATCGAGGATCTGGTGCTTGTTCTGCTCGATGCCGGCGACCTGACCGCTGCAATTGCCACGTTGCTGCCAATGATCGACGAGCAGCCGTACCGCGACCTTCCCCGGGCACTGCTCATGAGAGCTCTGAACGCTGCCGGACGGCGCACCGACGCTCTGCGCCAGTTCCACGAATACCGCCGCGTGCTGCACGGAGAGATCGGCACCGAGCCTTCGGCGCCGCTGGTGGAGCTGGATCGGGCCATCGCCTCGGGCGCTGATTGCGAGGTCCTTCGCCTCTCGGGGCACCCGGCGTGGACTCGGCGGCGGCGACCGCAGACTCGAGTCGCGGCGACGACACGGCCGTCTGTGCCGATCCCGCTGAGTTCGTTCGTCGGACGCGCCAGTGAGATGGTCGAGCTGGGAGCGCTCTTGAAGACCAACCGAATCGTGACCCTTACAGGTTCTGGAGGATGCGGAAAGTCGCGGTTGGCGATGCGAGTCGCATCGACCGCCCGCGAACGCGACGGAACCGACGCCTGGTGGGTGGATCTCGGCGTACTGACGCCTGCTGCGAATGTTGCTGAGCAGATCGCAACTGAGATTGGCGTCGTTCCGCGCCAGGACCTGATCGGCGAACTCGAGCGCCGGTTGCGAGGCAAGCAGTCGCTGCTCGTTCTCGACAACGCCGAACATGTGCTCGATGCAACCGCTGCCGTGCTCGAATCACTCTTGACGAGGTGCCCGGATGTGAGCGCGATGATCACCAGCCGACAGCCACTCGGACTGGTCGGCGAGGTCGTCTGGCGGGTTCCGGAGTTGACCATGCCAGACGACACGAACACAGTCACGCTGGACACCTTCGACCGCCACGACGCGCTCCAGTTGTTCGTGGTTCGCGCGAGGGAGGCTCGACCGGGGATGGTCATCGACAGACAGGCTCTCGGATACATCACCTCGATCTGCAGAGAACTCGACGGGATGCCGTTGGCCCTCGAATTCGCTGCGGCCCGGCTCCGCAGCGCGTCACTGCCCGCCGTCGCCGCCGGAATTACCGAGCTCATTTCATGGCGGGTGGGTGATCGAACCAAGCCAGCGCGGCATGCGACCCTGAAGGCCTCGATCGAGTGGAGCTTCGGTCTCATCAGCGCGTTCGAGCAACGCGTGCTCGTATGTCTCGCGGCGTTCCGCTCCCCCTTTGACTCCGAAGCAGCAGCGGCTGTGATCAGTGTCATCGACGACGATCTGGCGGCGGATGCTTCGACCACGGCTGATCACATCGAGAGGTTGACCGATGTTGGACTGTTGCAACTCGACGACGCCAGCGGCCGCTACCGCATGCTGCACACTGTCCGACAGTTCTGCACGGAGCTAGGTCACAGGACTGGCGATCTCGATCGAGCCGAGGAAGCGCACGCTCGATACTTCGCCCGCTGGTGCGGCGCGGTCGGCGACGGCCGCCAAGGAATCGAGCATCATCCCTTCGTGCGGCGGATGCCAGACGTGGTCGCGGCGTCGGCGTGGGCACGAAGTCACGATGACCGGGAGACGGTGTTCGCGATCTGTCGCGGATTGGCACCGGTCCGCAGTGCGCTGGGCCAACAGGCCGATTTTGTCGCAACGTGGTCGTGGCTCCGCGCGATCGTGCCAGCCGAAAGAAACGAGTCGTGGGCGGAAGCGACGGCGGCCCTTCTTGCAACCGCCACCGCTACCGCCACCAGCGAGGTCTACGACACCACTGCAGTTGTCGAAGAGATCATCGCCCATGTCGGCTCGGGGTCCGGTCGCGCGGCGGCATGGCTCGATCGTGGTCGCGCGATGGTGCCGGCCTACAGGGGGCAGCCGGCCGCCATCCATCAGTACGCGGAGGGTCTTCTCGCCCGTGGCGACGATCTCGAGGCCTCGGTCTACGTCGGCTTCGCCGCATATATGCACGCCATGATGGGTCGGCTCGACCTCTGCGACCCCCTGCTCGATCAGTTGCGACGTTTGACCCGCCGTCACGGCTGCACGTTCAGTGTGGACTCCGTTGGGAACGGTTATGCAGCCGCGATCGTTGCCGAGACGATCCGTGGCGACCTGAGGTCGGCGTTGGATCGCAGCAGACGTCCGGTACCGATCGATCCGGCGTTTTCCCTGACCTCCGCCGCCGGTCTTGCTCACGCCGCTCTTTTCGCGACCGACCACGAGACCATGAATCGGGCAGTCGAGTGGTCGACCCAGGGATCGTTTCCCCTGTTGGCGTTCCTCACGCCGTTCATCGGATGTTGTGCATCTCTCCTCGATGGCGAGGCGGAAGCTGCTGCCGACCTGGCTGAGGAGTTCTCCGACCATGGCGCAGTGCCGGTCTGGCATGTGTACGCACTGCCCGTCACGAATGCTGCACTCATCGCCGCCGGCAGGATCAGTGCGGCATACACGATCACCAATAAAGTGGGATCGCGGTTCGCCGAGATGGAACATGCTCCATTGTTGGCCGCTGTGATGCACATCGGCAGAGCGCAGGTGGCTCTGGCACGAGGCGAACTCGACGAGGCACGGCGCAACGCCCTCGTCGCGCTCGACGTGGCCGACATCCACCACCTCCCCCTTTCCGCGATTGATGCACTCGACGTGCTCGACGTGGTCGACGTGGTCGACATGGTCGGCCAACGGCGGGGACAGTCCTCAGCGTCGTCTCTCGGCAAGGCGGCCATGACCGCGCGAAATCGCCGCAACTACCACTTCCGGATCGTTCCGGCTGTGACGACAGCCGAGGGTGGCGCAGACGGCGATCACCCCGACGTGGCCGAGGTGATCGCAACGCTCGTTGGTCGGCGACAAGCGGTCTGAACCCAGATCTGTTCGGCTCAGGGCAGCTTGGCCAGAACCATGCGCTCGCTCATTCCCTGTTCGAACAGATTGCCGGTGCCTGCGGCGGCGATCAGTTCGAGGTAGCCGGCGTCGGCGTTGAGGACGTTCATCCCGTCAAGCTCTTCGGGCGTGTCGACACCCGCGATCCAGAACACCTCGAACATCTTGCCTGCCGCCGACGTGCAGACGGTCGTGCCGACGCCGGTGACCTTTGTGGCGTGCTCGGCAACCTGGGTCGACCAGGCCATGGCAGACATCATCGCCGAGCGGTCGATGACCGCCCTCGTGACCATCGTGAACTGCTTCGGTGCCGACACATCGCCCGTGACAGCGATGACCTCGGACAGCGTGCTCGGAGCAGGGTTGTTCAACAAACCATCGGCTTTGAGCGCGAGCTCGGCCCACGCGGCCGATGCGCCCACTTTCATCTGGCTACCGATCATGTCGACGTAGCTGTCGAAGCGAGTACTGAGCATGAACGATCCGAACGGCCGGCCGGTAACGACGGCCCACGCATACCACTCCCTCCCGGATGCCTCGCCGAGCACGTCGCGCATCTCCGAAACGATGGGGCGAAGTTTCCCGCTCTTGCCCGGGCTGGCCGTGAGTTCTGACGCTGAGATGTACATGACGAGTGTCCCCTCTGATGGCACGCACCGCGTGCGTTCGCCATCAGCATGATCGGGGGCAGTTACAGCAGCGCGTCACCTTCGCGTCACTCGTACTCCTCACACGGCCGCAGGCGCCCAGGCCGCGACGGCAGTGGCGGACACGACGCAACGATTTGGCACGCTGGCGCTGATGATGTGTCGACCGGTGCCGGTGCGAGCTGAGGCTGGTGGCCGCTTTTGGCGTGGTGACGGTCGTCCACGCCGCGGAGTGGTCTGGACAAGCCAATTGTGTTTCAGATGGCGACGAGGTGGACCGAGACACCGAGGGTCTGGAGCAAGTGTCCGAGATCGGTGGGGTCGGAGGTGACTAGGGCAACTGAGCCACCTCGTGTTCGTGCAGCTGCGATCAGAGCGACGGACGCGTCGACGATGTCCGCAGTTCGGGCCCGTCCACACAGCAGCCCCGTTGCCCGTGCGAGCGAACCGTCCAGTGGTACCTCGTCGCAGTGTGAGAGCGCCCGAGCGAGCAGGGCTTGGCGGCTCCCGTCGCGCCATGCCTGTGCGATTACTCCAGCGGGCACCGTCACTTCAGCGGAGTCATCGGCGGCGTTGCGTAACAACGCCCAGACCGAACGGTCGTTGCGATCCAGGGCAATCAGCGCGCCGGCGTCGAGGACGAGCATGGTCATTGATCGACGAGTGCACGTGCGGCGGCGAGTTCGTCGTCGCTGTCATCGCCGGCTCGATCGAGCCCTGTGACGGAGTCGCGTCGTGGCGCGCCGGGGTTCCATCAATCCGCCCAGAGCACCGGAACTGGCAGTGCCCAGATGCGGTCGCCGAGCGGGACGACCCGATCGCCGAGGTACAGCACAATGCCGGCGATGAAGTTGTCGCCGAGGCCGTATCGAAGACCTTGGAGGTGCTTGACGTCACCCGTCGAGACGGTCGAAGAAGCTTTCACCTCGACGCCGGCGATGGCGCCGCTGTCGTCCTCGATGATCAGATCGACCTCAGCGCCGTTGCGGTCACGCCAGTGTCGAATCGTCGGCTGCAACTGCGACCACCCTCGCTGCTTGAACAGTTCCATCGTCACGAACGACTCCAGCAACGGCCCGGTCAGCGCACTCGTGACCATTCCGAGGCCCTCGGCGTTGCGGCCGAGCAACCCGCACGCAAGTCCGGAATCGGTGATCACTACTTTCGGATGACGCTTCTCGCGGCTTGTCAGACTGGGTGTCCACGCTCTGATCCTCACCACGAACCCGACCAGCTCCAACAGCCCGATGTACCGGGCGACCATGTCAGCGCTCATCCGAGCGTCGCCGGCGAGTCGTGCCGCCACCATCTCGCCAGACGTGTTCGCTGCGAGCAAGCGCAACAGAATCGGCAGCTCGTTTGCCTGCGTAATCGCCGACGCCTCGACGATGTCGCGTTCCACGACGGTCCGCACATAGTTCCGATACCAGCGTGCTGCGTGTGCCGGCGCTGCCTCGACCAACTCCGGGTAACCACCCCGCACGATCCGCTCGAACAACACTCGACGATCGATTTGTTCGAATCGCCTCGTGGCAAGCTGCTCAGGATCGATCAGCAGAGTGTCGAGGAACGTCTCGCGAACACCCGTCAGTTCGCCTTGCGAAAGCGGCCAAAGGTCGAGGATCTCGGCGCGGCCAGCGAGAGACTCGGACAGTTGCGGTACGGACAGGAATCGGGTCGACCCGGCGAGCACGAACTGGCCCCGTTCGTTGCGGCGATCCACGATCGACTTGACTGCCAGCACAACGTCATTGCCGCCGCGCTGCACCTCATCGATCGCCATCGGAGGACTTCCCTGCTCGGCGAAACCTTGCGGGTCCAGCCGTGCCGCAGCGCGAACAGACTCATCATCGAGGCTCCAATAGCTCCCCCCACCTTCCACCAACTGCTTCGCCAACGTCGTCTTGCCTGACTGGCGTGGCCCGTTGATAACCGTCACTCGGAACCCACGCAACGATTCCTCGGCCACTCGCAGCAGATGACGTTCGATCATGGCCGACACCTTACCCGTGAAACGCTGAGGCTATGTGCGTGAAACGCTGGATTTGTGTACGTGAAACGCTGGGCAGTGAGACGTGGCTCACAACACCACCGCGGGGGCGGGGACGTGACCCGGGCCAGGTGATGTCGGCGGGGCGCACCGGACCAGCGCGAACCTTCGTGGTCAAGCACGAGACCCGTGATCGCCGTGGCGCCGGGACCGAATCCCACGGCGGTCGACGCATCTTGACACTTGAGTCATCATGAGCCAACGAATGGATTGGAGCATGAAAATGGCGAATACCGCCGCGTTCGAAGTGTTGGTGCCTCTCGACCACGGGCTGAGCACCGTGGCAATCGGCCGAGGCGACCGCGCCCCTCACGTCACCGTGGTCAATACCGGGGTTGTGGTTCACCCGGTGACCGGCGAGCCAGTGGTGGCGTTTGTGGCGGCGGGCGGCGTCCGTAAGGTTGCATATTTGCGGGCGGACCCAGCCGTTGCGATCACGATCCGGGCCGGATGGCAGTGGGTGACTGTCGAGGGGTCGGCGGAACTGATCGGCCCCGACGATCCGAGTCCGCAGGTGGACGCGGACCGACTGCGCCTGTTGCTACGCGAGATCTTCTCGGCCGCGGGTGGGACTCATGCGGATTGGGACAGCTATGACGCGACGATGCGCGACGAGCGACGCACCGCCGTGCTCGTTACGGGGACACGCGTGTACACAAATTCGGGCTGACGCTGGCAGCCGCGGAGGCTCGATTTGGCGTTCATTCTGGCCATGGCGAACACTCAGCTGGAGAGGATTCGCTCGGCCCGTTTCAGCATGTACGCAAGGCCAAGTCGTTCGGAAGATTCGCGAGCCGCGGACGCCAGCTCGCGTGAACGCACTGCGTCG
>JANOQU010000125.1:0-2454 GCA_031422355.1 Actinomycetes bacterium | reverse complement strand
GCGGCGAACTGTCGACGCGCCTCGAGCAACCACCTCCGCAGCGCCACGACGAGCTGTCCGACCTGGCTCGATCGGTCAACGCCATGGCAGCCGAACTCGAGCGTGCTCGGATCTTGGAGCAGCAGTTTCTCCTGTCGGTCTCGCATGATCTGAGGACTCCGTTGACGTCGATCCGCGGCTATGCCGAAGCGATCAGCGACGGCGCGGCGGATCCGCAGCGATCGGCGCTCGTCATCCGCAGCGAGGCCCGACGACTCGAACGGTTGGTCGCGGATCTGTTGGATCTGGCCAAGCTGCGGGCAAAGAGCTTCTCGCTGCGGATGGAACTGGTCGACCTCGGCGCACTGGTCGCCGTTGCCTGCGATGCCTTTCGCCCCGATGCCGCTGAACGCACAATCGAAATTCGGTATCGGCCGCCGACCGCCGGGGCGAGAATGATGGTCTCCGCAGATCACGATCGGCTGGCCCAAGTGGTCGCGAATCTGATCGAGAACGCTCTGAAATTTGCACGCACGGAAGTCTGCGTCGAAGTCGCGCTTGCCGTGGAAGCTGACGGCGACGTTGCATGGTTGTACGTCGATGACGACGGCGCCGGCATTGCGCCGGCCGACATTGCCCACATCTTCGATCGGTTGTACGTCGCCCGCTCCCAGCCCACTCGTCATGAGAACGCAAGCGGACTTGGACTCGCGATCGTCAAGGAACTCGTCGAAGCAATGGGCGGTTCGTGCAGCGCCGGACATGCGCCGATCGGTGGCGCGCGGTTAGCGATCAGGCTGCCACACAAGCGTCACGCATGACGGCCATGATGAGCGGCCCACATGTCCGCGTAACGTCCGGGTGTGTGGGCGAGTTCGTCGTGAGTGCCCTGTTGGACGATCCTGCCGTCCTGCAGCACCACGATCCGGTCGGCGGTTCGCGCCGTCGGAAGTCGATGGGCGACGAGAATCGTCGTCCGTGCTGAAGCAACCGTCGCCATCGCTGCTCTGACCTTGGCCTCGGCGTTGAGGTCGAGATTTGCCGTCGCTTCGTCGAGGAGCAGAATTGCAGGGTCGACTAGCTGGGCTCTCGCCAGTGCGATCAACTGACGCTGGCCAGCCGACAGCGATCGGCCGCGCTCGGAGATCGACGTGCGGTAGCCAGCCCGCAGGCCAGCGACGAACGGATGGGCGCCGACGGCTCTCGCGGCAGCCTCGACGTCTGCGTCTGAGGCACTGGGGCGCCCGTACGCGATGTTGTCGCGGATCGAGCCGGTGAACAGGAACGGCTCTTGCGGCACGATTCCGAGTTGCTGGCGATAGCTACTGAGGTCGATGTCTCGAAGGTCGATGCCATCGACAGTGACGCATCCGCTCGTCGGGTCGTGGAACCGGGCGAGCAACTTGACGATGGTCGACTTACCTGCACCCGTCTCGCCGACGAGGGCAACTGTTTCACCCGGCCGGACAATGAGATCGATCCCGGCCAACGCTTCCGTGGCAGCGCCGCGATACGCGAGGTGGACGGCTCGAAATTCGATCGATCCAGTAAGCCTGCCGGGCTCTATCGGATGCTCCGGCTGCGGCGTTTGGCTTGGTGTGGTCAGCAACTCAGTGATCTTGGCGGTCGACGCACTGGCCTGTTGCCACGTATCGAAAACCTGAGAAAGCTGTTGGATTGGAGCGAAAAACAGGTTGAGGTACAAGACGAACGCAATAACGACACCCGCCGTCGTTCGGCCATCGTCCACAAGAGAGATGCCGGCAGCGAGAACGGCGACGCCGGCGATATCGGCGAGCAGACCGACTCCGGGAAAATAGATCGCGAGCAGGCGCTGGGCCCTCAACCGTGCATCGAGATAGGTCCCGCTGGTCGTCCGAAATGATGTGGCGTTGCGCCCCTGGCGTCCGTAGGCCTGGGTGACACGCACGCCCGAGAGATTTTCTTGCAGGTTGGCGTTGACGTTGGCGATCGCATCCCGTGCCAGCCGGTAGGCCTTCGATGAACGGCGCTGGTACCAGATCGTCGAGCCGACCAGGAACGGCAGGACCGAGGCCGCCGCCAACGCGAGCAGCGGTGATTGCACGACCAGGAATACTGCAACTCCCAGGCACGTCGCAACGCCGACCACGGCATTGACGAGCCCGCTCTGAACGAGTTGGGACAACGCCTCGACATCGGTGGTCATCCTGGTCATCACCCTGCCGTCCATCTCTGTGTCGTAGAAGTCGAGCGACAGTCGTTGGAGGTGGCTGAAGATTCGAATCCGCAAGCCCAGCAGCATTCGTTCGGCGGTCCGACCGGTGACAAAGGCGCCAGCCCAGCGCACGGCCCAGTCCACCAGCGTGACGCAACCGAACGCCAGCGAAGTTGCCCAGATCACACTCGTCGAGCCGTCCCGAACACCGTTATCGATGCCGTGACGGATGAGCAGGGGGCCAATCACTGTCAGCAACGCGTCGCCGGCCACGAGTA
>JANOQU010000124.1:0-6291 GCA_031422355.1 Actinomycetes bacterium | reverse complement strand
CGCTCGACCATGCGCTTGGCCGACTTGATGTTCTGCGCCAGCTCGGTGTCGACGAGGCGCTTCATGACGAACGGCTTGAACAGCTCGAGCGCCATGAGCTTGGGCAGGCCGCACTGGTGCAGCTTCAGCTCGGGACCGACGACGATCACCGAACGGCCCGAGTAGTCGACGCGCTTGCCGAGCAAGTTCTGCCGGAAACGGCCTTGCTTGCCCTTGAGCATGTCCGAGAGCGACTTCAACGGACGGTTACCGGGACCGGTGACCGGGCGACCACGACGACCGTTGTCGAACAACGCGTCGACCGCTTCCTGCAGCATCCGCTTCTCGTTGTTGACGATAATCTCGGGTGCACCGAGGTCCAGCAGTCGCTTCAGCCGGTTGTTCCGGTTGATCACCCGGCGGTACAAATCGTTGAGGTCAGACGTTGCGAAGCGTCCGCCATCGAGCTGCACCATCGGGCGCAGTTCCGGTGGGATCACGGGAACGACGTCGAGGATCATCGCCTTCGGGTCATTGACCCGGTTGCCCTTCTCATCGCGCTTGTTGAACGACGTGACGATCTTCAGACGCTTGATCGCCTTCTGGCGACGCTGGGCGCTGAGTGGCTTGCGGCCGCCCTCAGGCGGATCGATTGCTTCGCGCAGACGAACTTCTTCGACATCGAAGTCGATCCGGTCGATCAGCGCCTTGATGCTGTCGGCGCCGGTGCCACCCTCGAAGTAGTCGCCGTAGCGGTCGCGCAACTCGCGCCACAACATCTCGTCGTCGATGATCTTGCGACTGTGGATGTCTTTGAACTCATCCCACGTCCGGGCCAGCAGGTCCAGTTCGGCCTCGTAGCGGTCACGCAGACTGGTGACCTCTTTTTCGGCGATCTTGCCCTTGGCTTTGACGTCGGCATCCTTCGCGCCTTCGCCTTCCAGTTTGGCGGCTTCGTCTTCGAGTTCCTTGTACCGACGATCGATCGCGACTTCCATCTCCTTGCGGATGGCATCGCGCTCTTCGAGGTACTCGTTTTCGAGGTTGCTCTTGTCGGCATGGCGCTTGTCGACATCGACCCAGGTGACCAGGTTGGCCGCGAAGTAGATGACCTTCTCGAGCTGCTTGGCCTTCAGTTCTTCCTTGGTCTCGACACCGGCGAGCAGGTATGCCAGCCAGCTCCGCGTGCCGCGGAGGTACCAGATGTGAACGACGGGCGCGGCGAGTTCGATATGGCCCATCCGCTCGCGACGAACCTTGCTGCGGGTGACTTCGACTCCGCAACGCTCGCAGACGATGCCCTTGAAACGGACGCGCTTGTACTTGCCGCAGTAGCACTCCCAGTCGCGGGTCGGCCCGAAGATCTTCTCGCAGAAGAGTCCGTCCTTCTCGGGACGCAGCGTGCGGTAGTTGATCGTTTCCGGCTTCTTCACTTCACCGTGTGACCACTGCGTGATCTGATGCGCCGTGGCCAGACCGATCTTCAGTTGATCGAACATGTTCACATCAAGCATGTTGTCCCTCGTTTCTCGTCGTCTCGTTCGCTGTGCTCGTGTACTCGAAGATGTCGCTCATCGCCACCGGCTCAGTAGGCGCGCTCGCGGCGTGCAGCACGCTCGCGGTCGTCCTCGTCGGTGCCGCGCTCTGGGCGGCTGATGTCGATGCCAAGTTCTTCGGCGGCACGGAACACGTCTTCGTCCATCTCTCGCATCTCGATCTCGCTGCCGTCGGTGGCCAGCACCTCGACATTGAGGCAGAGTGCCTGCATCTCCTTCATGAGCACCTTGAAGCTCTCCGGGATGCCCGGCTCTGGAATGTTGTCGCCCTTGACAATGGCCTCGTAGACCTTGACTCGGCCAAGCACGTCGTCGGACTTGATGGTGAGCAGTTCCTGCAGGCAGTACGCCGCTCCGTAGGCCTCGAGTGCCCACACTTCCATCTCGCCGAACCGCTGGCCGCCGAATTGGGCCTTACCGCCGAGGGGCTGCTGGGTGATCATGCTGTACGGGCCGGTTGAGCGAGCGTGGATCTTGTCGTCGACCATGTGGGCCAGCTTGATGATGTACATGTACCCGACAGTGATTGGGTTGTCGTACAACTCTCCGGTGCGACCGTTGTAGAGCGGCGTCTTGCCGTCCATCTGGATCAAGCGCTTGCCATCGGCACTCTCTGGGTTGATGTTCTGCAGAATGCTCTGGATCGTTGGGTGACGACCGGCAGATTCCTCTTCGTCCCAGTGAGCTCCGTCGAATACCGGCGTGGCGATGAACGTGCTCGGCTTGGTGTTCGGCCGGGTCTTGTTCTCGGTACCACGAATCGGTGTGTCGCCAATGGTGACGCCGTTCTTGACATCATTCCAACCCCAACGGGCGCAGTAGCCGAGGTGGGCCTCGAGTACCTGGCCGATGTTCATTCGTGACGGAACACCGAGTGGGTTGAGGATGATGTCGACCGGCGTGCCGTCGCTCATGTAGGGCATGTCCTCGATCGGCAGGATCTTGGAGATGACACCCTTGTTGCCGTGACGGCCGGCCAGCTTGTCGCCGACGCTGATCTTGCGCTTCTGGCCAACGTAGACGCGGACCAACTGATTCACGCCCGGCGGCAACTCGTCGCCGTTCTCACGGGTGAAGACCTTGACGTCGATGACCTTGCCGTTTTCGCCGTGAGGCACCTTCAAGCTTGTGTCGCGAACCTCGCGAGCTTTCTCACCGAAGATCGCCCTCAGCAGACGCTCTTCCGGGGTCAGTTCGGTCTCACCCTTCGGGGTGACCTTGCCGACGAGGACGTCGCCCGGGCCGACTTCGGCGCCGATCCGAATGATGCCTCGATCGTCGAGGTCGCGCAGGATGTCCTCGCTGAGGTTGGGGATGTCACGAGTGATCTCCTCCAGGCCCAGCTTGGTGTCGCGAGCATCCACTTCGTGCTCTTTGATGTGGATGGATGTGAGGACGTCGTCTTTGACGAGCCGCTCGGAGAGGATGATCGCGTCCTCGAAGTTGTAGCCCTCCCAGGGCATGAGTGCCACGAGCAGGTTCTTGCCGAGCGCCAACTCGCCATGATCCGTCGACGGGCCGTCGGCGATGATGTCGCCCTTTTCGACCTTGTCGCCTTCATGCAGCAACATCCGCTGGTTGATGCAGGTGTCCTGATTGGACCGGCGGAACTTGGCGAGTCGATAGACCTTCTTGCCGAGGGTCTTGTACTGCACGGTGACGCTCTCGCCGCTCACTTCGATGATCTCACCGTCGTCTTCGGCTTGGACCAGGTCGGCTGCGTCGCGAGCGGCGCGGGCTTCGATACCGGTACCGATGTACGGGGCCTCGGCGCGCACCAGCGGCACGGCCTGGCGCTGCATGTTCGCGCCCATCAAGGCCCGGTTGGCATCGTCGTGCTCCAGGAACGGGATGAGGGCAGTGGCGACCGAGACGATCTGGCGAGGCGAGACGTCCATGTAGTCCACTTCGGTGCCGGGCACGAAACCAATGTCGGTGGTCGCACCGAAGAAGCTCTCAGCTTCGAGCATCTTGCGCAGGTCGTCGAGGCTGGCCGCCTGAGGCGAACGGCGCACGAGCACACGGTCGACCTTGAAGGTGCCGTCGGCATTGATCGGCGTGTTGGCCTGGGCAACGACGTAGTTCTCTTCTTCGTCGGCAGCCATGTACACGATCTCATCGGTGACCTTGCCACCGACCACCTTGCGATATGGGCTCTCGATGAAGCCGAACTCGTTGACCCTGGCGAAGGTGGACAACGCGCCGATCAGGCCGATGTTCGGACCTTCTGGAGTCTCGATCGGGCACATCCGGCCGTAGTGGCTGAAGTGAACGTCGCGGACTTCGAAGCCGGCTCGCTCACGCGAGAGGCCGCCTGGCCCCAGTGCCGACAAGCGGCGACGGTGGGTGAGCCCCGACAGTGGGTTGACCTGGTCCATGAACTGCGACAACTGGCTGGTTCCGAAGAACTCCTTGATCGCCGCGACGACTGGACGAATGTTGATCAGGGTCTGGGGCGTGATGGCTTCGACGTCTTGGGTCGTCATCCGCTCACGGACGACGCGCTCCATGCGCGAAAGGCCGATCCGGACCTGGTTCTGGATCAGTTCGCCGACGCTGCGGATGCGGCGGTTGGCGAAGTGGTCCTGGTCATCGAGGCGATAGCCGGGCTCTTGCTTGACGAGGTGCAGCATGTAGCTGAGCGCCGCGACGACTTCGCAACGGCTGAGGACATCCTGGTCATCAGTTGGCAGGTCGAGCAGATCGCCGTCGAGACCGAACAACTCCGGCAACTTGGCGACTTCGCTACCGAGCTTGCGGTTGAGCTTGTAGCGGCCGACGCGGCTGAGGTCATAACGACGGTTCTCGAAGAACGCGTTCCGGAAGAATGCCCGGCTGGATTCCAGCGTGGGCGGCTCGCCCGGACGGGCACGCTTGTAGATCTCAACCAAGCTCTCGTCCTGGCTGGGCGCAAAGTGGCGCTCCTTGTCCCATTGGTCTTCGAGGAAGTCAAAGTGGGAGACGAACCGATCGATGAAGCCAGGCGCATGCTCTTCGTCGTAGCCGAGGGCACGCAGCAGGGTGAAGATGCCGAGGCGGCGCTTGCGGGCGACGCGGGTACCGGCGGTGACGTACTTGCCTGGCTTGTGCTCGACGTCGAACTCCAGCCATTCACCGCGGTACGGGTGAACCGTTCCCTTGACCAACTGGTGCTTGCTGAGGTTACGAAGGCGGAATCGCTCGCCGGGCTCGAAGATGACGCCCGGGCTCCGCACGAGTTGCGACACGACGACACGCTCGGTGCCGTTGATGATGAACGTGCCCTTCTCGGTCATCATCGGGAAGTCGCCCATGAAGACGGTCTGCTCTTTGATCTCGCCGGTGTTGCGGTTCATGAACCGGGCGCGCACGAAGATCGGCGCGGAGTAGGTCATGTCCTTCTCTTTGCATTCGGCAACGGTGAACTTGGGCGGTGGGCGCAAGTCCTCGTCGTCGGGGTCGAACTCAAGTTCGAGTTGGAGAGCTTCGGAGAAATCCTTGATCGGCGAGATGTCGCGGAAGGTTTCCGCCAGACCGAAGTTCAGGAACCATTCGAAGCTCTCGCGCTGAATTGCAATCAGATCAGGAAGCTCCAGAGGCTCTTCGAGGTTTGCAAACGAATAACGCTCACGGGTGGATGGACGATTGGCCACTACGACTCCTCGTTGGCAAAGGGAGGACAATCCGGGGCGCGCTGAACAAACCTGGAAAAGAAGGGACGAACAGACAGACGCACGGCAACAGACGATCTTATCGTCGGGCACATGGAGAGTCAACGCCCAAACCGACGGGTTTGAGCGGCAACAGAAGTTGTTCGGGGAACGGTAAGCCTTTCTGGGCGCAAGGTCAAGCACTCCGACGGAATTGTCATCGAACAAACAACCCCGTGCAGAAGCCGCCGATCGGTACGGTATCGGTCGTGTTCAGGCCATGCATCGACCTCCGGAGCGGCCGCGTCGTGCAGATGGTCGGTGGCACGCTCAGCGACGACGCCGCGGTTTCGGAGGCTGAAACCGTCAACTTCGTGAGCGATCGTGGGGCCCACTGGTACGCATCGAGGTACCGCGAAGATGCCCTCGGCGGCGGGCACGTCATCAAGCTCGGACCGGGCAATGACGTAGCCGCGCGAGATGCTTTAGCGTCCTGGCCTGGCGGAATGCAGGTTGGTGGAGGAATATCCCTCACGAACGCGCGGGAATGGCTGGAAGTCGGCGCCTCCCATGTCATCGTCACGTCGTGGCTGTTCGTCAACGGCAAGCTGTCCGTCGAGCGGCTTGAGTCGATGCGAACTGCAGTCGGCCGCAACCGGCTCGTGGTCGACCTGTCGTGCCGCAGACGCGATGACTCCTACTGGGTCGTCACAGATCGTTGGCAACGCTTTAGCGATGTCCGCGTCGAGCCCGAAACGCTGGCAACAATTTCTGAATCATGCGCCGAATTCCTTGTTCACGGCGTCGATGTCGAGGGATTGTCGCAGGGCATCGACCTCGACCTGGTCTCGTTGCTCGCCGAACACAGCCCGATTCCGACCACGTACGCGGGAGGGGCGAAGTCAATCGCAGACCTGCAAACCGTTGACGACCTGAGTGGCGGCCGGGTGGATCTGACGATCGGATCGGCGCTCGACATCTTCGGCGGAACCGGCGTCGCCTACGCCGACTGCGTGGCGTTCAACCGCAACCGATCAGGATTCGGTGACGGTCACCGAATTGATCGTGACGGTTTCCGACGGTGATTGATCGGGCGTTCCGAGTGCGTTGATCGCATCGACGACCTC
>JANOQU010000123.1:0-3250 GCA_031422355.1 Actinomycetes bacterium | reverse complement strand
CCGGTTGGGGGATGCGTCGGATTTCCTTCCGTCGCACTATGAAAGAATGACGCCTGATGCGACCTTGTTCTGCCGATCCGATGCAGCTGCGGTTTTGGCGCCGTTGCAGGGTCCGATGCGTTGGGGTCCTGACGGCGTGAGCAGTCCGGAGGCTGCATTCTCATTGCCGGTGGGCACGGTGACGTTCTTACTCACCGATATCGAAGGATCCACACGGCTGTGGAGCACATAGACAGCGGACAACATGCGCTCCGCCGTTACCCGCCATGTCGAAATCCTCGATGGTGTCGTCGCAGGTCATGGCGGGGTTCGTCCACAGGAGCAGGGCGAGGGTGACTCGATCGTTGCTGCGTTTGCGAGACCGTCGGATGCTCTGCGGGCCGCGCGAGACGCTCAACTCGCGTTGGCCGGCGAATCATGGCCGACCATCCAGCCGCTACAGGTTCGGATGGCCGTGCATACCGGCGAGGCTCAGTTGCGTGACTCGGCCAACTATGCCGGCCAAGCCATCATCCGCACGGCCCGGCTGCGCGGCCTCGGCCACGGCGGTCAGGTTCTGGTGTCCAACGCGACTCGGGATCTTGCGGTCGATCAGTTGGGTGACGAGATCGAGCTCCGCGCACTCGGCGAGTACTCGCTTCGTGATCTCGGTCGGCCCGAACTGGTGTGGCAACTAATAGATCGCGACCTGCAGGACGAATTCGCCCCGCTGACCTCGGCAGTCACGACAGCGCACAACCTGCCAACGAGTCTGACCCCATTCATCGGCCGTCTCGGCGAGATCGCGACGCTGGCCCGATTGGTTAGCGAAGAACGTGTCGTGACAGCAACAGGATCTGGTGGCGCGGGGAAGACACGCCTCGCTCAGCAAGTCGGTGCCGAAGTTCTCGAGCGGTTCCCCGCGGGTGTGTGGTGGGTTGAATTGGCGCCGCTGGGTTTTTCGGAGTTGGAGAACGCTGTGGCCGTTGCGGTCGGGCTTCGAACGGCCGGAACTCAGTTGACGGACGCGATCATTGGTCGGATCGGTGATCGCCCGGTTCTGCTCGTGCTCGACAACTGCGAGCACGTCCTCGAAGCGGCCCGCGTCCTGTCGATGGCGTTGCTGGGTGGATGCCGCAACCTGCACATTCTGGCAACGAGCAGATCGATGTTGGACCTGCCTGGCGAGCTCGCCTGGCGCGTGCCGCCGATGAGTTTGCCGATCGCGGGTGCAGCGGTCGATGTGAGTGCCTTGTCGCAGTACGACGCCGTCAGGCTGTTCATCGACCGCGCCCGCCGAGCCCGACCATCATTTGTGCTCGACGAGCACAACGCGCCAGCGGTGGCCGAGATCTGCACCCGCCTCGACGGTCTGCCACTCGCGATCGAGCTCGCCGCAGCACGCAGCCGGATGCTTCCCCCTACCCAGATCCTGGCCGGTCTGACCGACTCGTTCCGTCTCCTGACCGGAGGTTCGACTTCGGTGATGCCCCGCCAGCAGACCCTGGAATCTTCGATTGCGTGGAGCGTCGACCTGCTCGGCGCCGACGAGCAGCTCTTACTGCAACGGCTCTCGGTTTTTGTTGGCGGATTCACATTGGAAGCTGCCGAAGGTGTCTGCGCTGACGCGCTGCTCGACGGGTACCACGTCTTCGACCGCCTCGATCAACTCGTCGGACATTCACTCGTCCAAGCAGACGACACCCCGATCGGCGCCCGGTTCCGCCTCCTCGAAACGATCCGACAGTTCAGTGCCAGGCTACTCACCGCCGACACCACCGAAGCCGCGCGAACCATCGAGGCTCACGCCCGCTGGTTCGCAACATCACTCGTCTCAAAGCGCAACGTCCTGCGATCAGGTGACGCGGGCGACTACGTCGAAGCCCTCCGCGCCGACGATGCCAACACGTACAGCGCCTGCAGCTGGCTGATCGCCAACGACCCAGACCTCGCCGCTCGGCTGATCGAAGCGATCTCGCCGATGATCACGCTAGAAACCGGGAGAGTTGTCCGCTACCACGAACTCTCAGAAGAGCTGACCAGCATCGTGACCGGCGACCGGCTCGCCGTTGCATGGTACGTCCACGGCATCACCAGCCTTTACGTCGGGGCTACGGACGAAGGTGTGGTTGCGTTGTCCCGGGCCGCAGCCGCTGCAGATGAAGGGGGCGTCAAGGCGCTCGCAGCGAACGCTCGCTGCACCATTGCCTATCTAGGCCTGTTCACCAACGAGCCGCCCGTTGATGCCATCGAGAACGAACTCTCCAAGCTCGGTGACGCCGGCGACTCCTGGTACCTTGCGAGGGCGCTCGCAGCAGTATCCATGCTCGCCGCTCTCACGGGCCGAACGGACATGGCCGAGCGGACCCTCCTCGCCCTAACAAACATGGACGAGCATCAGCATCCAACAATCTTGGGATTCGTCGGTACGGCCCTCGTCCAGGTTGCCGAGAAAGATGGACGTCCAGCCGACGTGCTGATTGAAGCCGAACGTGCCTTGACCGCGCCGATGGGTGATGTTCAACGAGCGATGATCTGCATGAGCGTCGTCATCGCAGCGGCCAAATCACATCGACCAATACCGACTCGTGTCGCCAAAGAACTGACGCTGCTCAACGATGACCTCCCGGTCGTGCGGACGGTGAAGCTTGGAGCGGAGATCCATCGGGCCTTTACCGACGACAACCTCGAAGAGGTCGGTTCTCTCACTCACGCGATCTACGAATCCATCGTCGCCTCAGGCCCAAGCGGAAACCCCTATGGCGAGATGGTCTATTTCAATGTTCTTGCCGGTTTGCAGGTCGAGATGCCTCCGCTCGAGTTTCGATCGCGCGACGATCAATTGGCTCGATCCGAAACGTTGCTGCGATCGGGAGACGTGTCATCGGCGGCGAAGCTCGCCACCCAAGCGCTCAGCGACTATGCAGCTGACAAAGCATGGAACATCGCACTAGTCGCGCTCGAACAGGTGGCACGGGTGCTGGTCGCCGCAGGCGAGTCACGCGACGCCGCACGAATTCTCGGCGCATGCGACGCATTCCGTGAGGATCGGCAGCTATTTCGATTCCCATTCGTGGAACGAGCGATCGAGGCCGCGCTGGTGGCGATTCGGGCAGACCTCAAGGATGAAGCCGATGATGCACTCGCCGAGGGACGATTGCTCACTCTCCCAGCTGCCGCCGAGTTCGCCCTTCGCCAACGCAGCAGCCATGCCAAGGAATCGATTGGCTGGGCCTCGCTGACTCCCACTGAAACCCGAGTCGCCGAACTG
>JANOQU010000122.1:0-5516 GCA_031422355.1 Actinomycetes bacterium | reverse complement strand
GGCCGGGGCGCTGATCAAGACGAGCGGAACACATCCGCGAATGCTCTCGTCGAGCACAAAGTCCAACCTTGTGCGCGCAACCAGCCGGGTGGGCGGAGCCGGCGGCCGCAGCTTCGTGGCTGCAACTCCGATCTCATCCTTCGCCATCGGTGGACCCTACCGTCGTCGGATCACCCGGGTGAGATGCCCCGTTGGGTGAGGCGCCCTGATCGTCAGAGGCGCACGTTGGGGCCATGACCAAACCGACCGCACCAACCATCTACGAGATCATCATCAGGGGACGGGCGAGCTCCCGATTCCTGCAACCGCTGCTCGATGACTTCACCGTCGAGAGCACCGGTGAAGGCGTGACCCGCCTCATCGGCAAGATCCGCGACGCCGCACAACTCCACGGACTCGTCGCCCATCTGACCTCGGTCAACGTCGAGTTGATCTCGATCGCCCCGCTCGTTTCGAACCCCGCACACAGCGGATCGAGTATCTCCTCATGATCACTGTCTCAGCACTCACCAAGCGCTACGGCCAGCGTGTCGCAGTCGAGGACATGAGTTTCGACGTCGCCATCGGCCGCGTCACGGGCTTCGTTGGACCCAACGGAGCCGGCAAGTCGACGACGATGCGAATGATGGTCGGGCTCACCCGACCCGACTTCGGGGACGTTCGATACCACGGCATCAGCTATACCCGTCTCCGTCATCCGGCACGAGTCGTCGGCTCTGTGCTCGACGCACAATGTATGCATCCGGGTCGCACTGCTCGCCAGCATCTCCGCGCAGCCGCCGCCTTCAGCCGCATTTCCGCTCGGCGCGTCGACGAAGTACTGATCGAAGTTGGACTCGAATCCGCCGCCGACCAGCGTGCCGGTGGCTTCTCGCTCGGAATGCGTCAGCGACTTGCATTGGCCGGCGCTCTGCTCGGTGAGCCGGAAGTCCTGCTCCTCGACGAGCCGTCGAATGGACTCGACCCAGACGGCATCCGATGGCTCCGCAACTCACTTCGCGAATTCGCCGACCGTGGCGGCACCGTGTTCGTCTCGAGTCACCTGATCGCTGAGCTCGCGATGTTCGCCGACGACCTCGTCGTCGTCGGTGGCGGGAAACTACTCGCCGCCGAGCCGCTCCAGACGACACTTGCCCGAGCAGACTCGGTTGTGGTCGTGCGGACAGCGCACGCGGCAGAACTTGCCCGACTGTTGCAGGACCACGCAATCGACGTGGACGTCGCCGGCGACTGTCTGTCTGCCCATGGCACGACAACCGCCGATGTGTCTCAGCTCGTCTTCGACCATCGGATACAGGTTCTCGAAATCACCGAGGCCACACGTTCACTCGAGGAAATCCTGCTCGAAATGACCGGCGCCAGCACCGAATTCGCATCTTCCTCAGCCCGCAACTTCACCCCAAGGACAACTCGATGAACACGACCACACTCTCCCGGCCAGACACGCCCACAGTCCGCCATATGACCCGTGATCGACGCGATGACTTCGCTGCCGTCCCAGCCGCTGTCAGAAGCGAATGGATCAAGCTGCGGTCGCTCCGCTCGACCCCGGCCATTCTTGGATTGACCGTCATCATTGGACTCCTTCTCTCGCTGATCCTTGCGACCTTTGTGAAGACGGACCCGAACACGGGCGAGGTCTTCACGGTCGGCGAGACGTTCATCTTCTCGACCTGGCTCTCCACAGTGCTTGCAATCGTCATGGGCACGCTGCTGTTCACTTCCGAGGTACAGCACGGAACGCTGCCAAACGCGATCGCTGCCCAGCCAGCTCGCTGGGTGATCGTTGTCGCCAAGGCAACGATCGGCAGCTGTTTCGGGCTGGCGATGGGAGTGGCCGGCATGATCGCCGGCTTCTCGGGTGCCGTGATCGGCGGGCTCGAAGCCGGTGACACGTCGGGGATGGCGACAACCGCCCTCTGGGGTCTGATGCTCACTTCGCTTGCTCCCGTGTTCGGCCTGGGGGTAGGCATGATCATCCGTCACAGCGCGGCCGCTGCGTCGACCGTGCTGGTCTGGGCACTCGTCATCGAGAACCTGATCCAAGGTTTCGCCCCTGCGAACCTGTCGCGACTGCTGGTGTTCAGCGCAGCGAACGGTCTCCTTGGCATCCAGTCAGCTGGCGACACTCCCGAGACGATGGCCGCAGCCCTCACCAAAGTCCAAGACGCCTTCCTCTTCTCCGGCTACACCCTGATGATTCTCGCCATCGGAACCGCCGTGCTCTACAGGCGAGACCCCCGCTGACTGCACTCGGGCGGGTTGCCCACACGCAACTCCACCGCTTTCGAGAACGACAACATTGTGGGCGATACCGGTCTCGAACCGATGACCTCTACGGTGTGAACGTAGCGCTCTACCAACTGAGCTAATCGCCCGAAGGCGAGACGCAATCTAGCAGCGGACAGCGGTCGGCGACACCCGTCGAGGGGTCGACCACGGATCGCAGTGCGGTCCAGGTACGGTCTCGGCCCATGGGTTCGCGGGCAGTGGCACTGAACGTCTTGTTGGTCGCGACCTTCGCGACCGCTGCGTCGTGTTCATCGAGCGGGGGCGACTCCCGGCGGGTTGACGTCGTACGAATCGAACAGCCGACGACCTGGGCAGAGGTGGACCAGCGCCTCGACCAGGTGTCGTCGGAGGTGTCGATGATCGCAGCGGAGGTGGCCGACGACGGGTCCTTTGTCCTCCTCCACGAACGCAATCCAGACGACTCCGCTGCAATCGGTTCTGCCGTGTCGATCTACGTCCTCGGGATGACGACCGATCGAATCGCCGGCGGCGACCTCAGTTGGGAAACGCCTTTGCCATCGAATCTCACGGTGTCCGACGCCGCCACGTCCATCATCGCAACAAGCGATGGAACGGCGATCGACTCATTGATCGACGCCGTGGGCCGCGACCCAATCGAATACCTGATGGCATCGATGGGCCTCGGCGAGAATTCGCAGGCGCGCACGTTGCCGCTGATGACCACACGCGAACAGATGTTGCTGGCGGCGGCGGACGAAGCCTTAAGAACCGAGTACGTCGCCGCCGACATTTCCGGCCGACGAGAGATCCTGCGATCTCTGGCTGATGACGAATCTCGTTCGTCATCAGCGCAATCGTCGACGTCAGCACAATTGGCTGGTTTGCATCAGCGCACGAACTGGCACGGGCTCAGCTCTGGCTTGATAGTCAGCGCGGCCTGCCCGGCCAGGAACCGCTCGACGCCGTCCTCGCTGCGAACTCCGGAGTACCGCTGGACCCAACGACGTGGACCCGATTCAGTTTCGTCGGCGGCAAGGCGCCAGGAATCCTCAGCCTGTCATGGCTCCTGCAGCGATCGGATGGCCGCAGATTCGTCATTGCGATCATCGCCAACGACTCCGAGCGGTTGATCGCCGACGAATCAGGCACGTCGATCGCGACAGGAGTGATCGACCTCGTCGCCCAATCGTGACCGATCGGCAGTTCCAAAAGTACTCTGTCGTACCCCCTGCGTATGGTTGGCGGTATGGCGAAACTTGCCGAGAACCCACGGCTCATTGCATTCCGGGCGCTCGCTGGCGCCGAGCGTGACGCAGCCTTGATGCACGTCGAAACGGTGCGACGCCAGGCCGAGGCGCTTCTGGCGGCGATGACCGCCCACGTCGACTCGACGGGCTCGTACGCCGACGACGGCCACCGCAACACAGTCTGTTGGGTTCGAGCGGTAACCAACTGCTCGCGGTCAGACGCGGCGCTCAGAGTCCGCACGGCTCGGATGGTCGGCGATCTTCCAACAGTTGGCGATGCACTGGTGAACGCTCACCTCGGCACCTCCCAGATCAACCAATTCGTCCGGCTGCACGCGAATGACCGTGCAAGGCCGAAGCTCGGTCCGGCAGCACCCCTGCTGATCGAGCATGGCAGCCTTCTGCCGTATGAGGACTTCCGAAAGGTCTGTCAACGATTCGAGCAGTTCGCCGATCCTGACGGAGCGCATCGCGATCATGAGACCTCACGGGCCAACCGCTATATCTCATTCACTCCTGATGGCGCTGGATTCCATCTCCGCGCCCAAGGCGACGCGTTGTCGGGATCCATTGTCGAGGAAGTTCTTGCGCGCTTCGCCCAAGCAGAGTTCGACAAGGACTGGGCCGATGGCGTCGCTCTTCACGGCGACAAGATGTGTGCCGCACTTCTCGCTCGCACCCACCGCCAGCGTCGGTTCGATGCGTTCATCCATATCTGTCGCACTGCGGGCGAAGCGATGAGTACCGACTCTCTTGTCCCACTTGTCAACATCTACTGCGACCCGCAAACGGTGGCTGAAGCGATCCGGCTGCTCGATGTCGACCAATCAGGGCGGGCGGGTCTCTCGCCGTGGGGCCCCGAAGGCACTGAACTGATCTCGCGTCGTTGCGAGACGTCGTCCGGTGCGCCCGTCGACCCGAACGACCTACTCGTGGCACTCCTCACTGGCCATGTCCGACGAGTGATCACAGCGGCCGACGGCCGGGTGATCGATCTCGGACGACGCTCACGGCTGTTCCGTGGCGCTGCACGAGAGGCGGCCATGCTCGCCGGCGATCGATGCATCCATGCGGGTTGCCACATCCGAGGTGGTCGGATCCATCTCGATCACACCCTGTCGTGGGCAGACAAGCTCGGCCCCACGGATCAGGACAATGTCGGCCCCGAATGCTCTCACCACAACCTGCTCAACGAGGTACGTGGCTTCCTGAATCAACGCCGTCCGGGCATCCCTGGCGGTTGGGTCACGATGCGATTCGACGGAAGTCGGATCGGGATTCGCACATCACCTGCCACTAGCCCGCCGCTGGCAGACCTGCTCGATTCCGTTCCTCCGTGAGTGACTGCATCGATCTCGATCAGCCGTCCGCGAGTCGGACACAGATGTCGCCCATGCCCTGACGATCACGATAGATCTCCGTGCCATTCGGACAGATCGAGTTGGCTGGTCGGAGATCTGCGACCACGCCGTCATTCGCGCCGCTGCACATGACCTCTTTCGCATCGCCGGTGTCGAGAATGTCGACGCAGGACCCCACCTCCATCAAGTTGTCGGGCACCGGTTCCTTCCCCGGTTTCGTCAGCGCGGCGTTGACGAGTACGAAGGTGATTCCGGCGGCCGCAATTCCGAGCATGAACCGCCACGGAAATTTCGACGGCGTGGCTGCCGCCGGTCCACTGGCAGGATGGCGCGCAGCGTGAGCAGAAGGGCTCGCCACAGTCGAGGGGCCGACGGGCGATCTGGGAACAGCACTCCCCCGGTTCTCGGCGTCATAGACAGCGCGCCGAGCGGGATCCGACAGCACCCGCCAAGCCTCGTTGATCTGGGCCATCCGCGCTGCCGACGCGTCGCCTTGTGCGTCAGGATGATAGAGCCGCGCCAGCTTGCGGTACGCGACTCGAATCTCATCTCGGGATGCGGAGAACGAAACTCCAAGACGTTCGTAGTGGTCAGCGATGAGGACACGCTACCGAGCTGGTTTGCGCCAGTATTGGCCATCTGCGCGATCGAGAAT
>JANOQU010000121.1:0-19455 GCA_031422355.1 Actinomycetes bacterium | reverse complement strand
CGCCGGTGGCTCCGGTTGGGCCGGCGGCTCCGGTCGGGCCGGGAGTGCCTCCTCCAATTGGAGCAGGTACGTAATAGCCAACGATGTCGGCCAGCACGTGTACCGACCCGGCAAAGTTGTAGAACGCGACGGCACCGTCGGGCCCAATGGAACTGGTGACTGCGTTCGGGGTCGGCGGCGAGCCGGCGGCGTAGTTGAGTGATGAACTATTGGGCCGGGGACCGTTCGGGAACACCGTGAGGAAACTGGCTGCGGTCGGCGCAACCGCTGTGACGTTCATCGACACCGCAGTGGCGTTTACGGGGACTATGCAGCTGCCGTTGGTGCCGTGGACGCGGACAACGTGGGTGTCGTTGGCTGCGATGGGCGCGGAACGCAAACCGACCTGGTCTGCTCCTGGTCGCGTATCGAAGAGTCGGCATGGAGTAATCGGCACGAAGACCGACCCGCTGGCGGTGTCAGCTGCCTGAGCGACAAGGTAGCTCCCCGTGGACACTGCGACCACGGCGAGGACGGCGCTCCATCCGCGTTTGTGGCTGATTTGACGAGGGCTGCGCATGCGAGAACCTCCACTCTTGTGGGCACGCCGATCGCGCGCCTTTGCAAAGAATAGTCTTCTCTGCGTATGCACGTGATCGTGGAAACCGAGCGATTGTCGTTGCGACGATTCACCCCGGAAGATGTGGATGACCTGGTCGCACTCGACCGCGACCCGCTTGTTCGGCGATTCGTGGAAGACGGCGTTCCGGTCAACCCCGCCGAGGCGGCGAGCGATATCGACTACTGGATTCGCCAGTACGAGCAATCCGATCAGTACGGCTGTTGGGCCGCCGTCACCAAAGTGGGTGCGACGGCAGACGAGGGCTCCGCCGAAAAATTCATCGGGTGGTTTCACCTGTACGACCGCACCGAAGCCCCTCATGCCCCCGAACTCGGGTATCGGCTCGTCTCCACTGCATGGGGCCAGGGGTTCGCAACCGAAGGTTCGTTGGCGCTGATCGACCGGGCATTCCGATCAACCGATGTTCAGCGAGTGGTTGCAGAGACCATGGTGATCCACCAGGCGTCACGACGAGTGATGGAGAAATCTGGCATGCGGTTGGTGCGCAAGTTCCGCGCTGATTGGCCCGTGAAAATTTCGGGCGACGAGCATGGCGATGTGGACTACGCCATCACTCGTGAAGAGTGGCGTTCGTCAAAGATCGAGTGACGAGACCACTGTCGATGGCCGTCATGGTCCCGGCTGTGGCGGCGACGCTTGCGCTCTGACAAAAAGCTCACACTGCGCCGTGAGAGAGGGCCAGCCATGCCCCGACGCCGATGATGCAGAGTCCGCCTCCACCGATCAAACGCTCGATCCGCCGAGGTGACGTCGCCGACCACCGCCGGATCGAGCCGCCGGCAACGCCCCACGAGGTGTCGCTGAACCAGGAGATGCTGCCGTAGACGAAAAGCAGCACCAGCATCTGGAGCACCACTTACCCGCGATCCCGGTCGACGAACTGGGGCAGGGCTGCAGCAAAGAACACGATGGTCTTCGGGTTGGTCGCGCCGACCATGAAACCCTGGCGCATCTCCTTCCGGCGGCCGCCCGACTCGGCGGGCGCTCCGCTCACCGCCGAGAACTGGCGATTCTTTAGCGTCTTCGCCCCCATCGAGACGAGGTAGATGGCTCCACCAAACTTGATCACGTCGTACAACACCTCCGATTCGGCGATGACCGTTCCGATGCCGAACGCTGCGAGGAGACCCTGGAACGTCGCCCCGAGTGAGTTGCCGGCGGCGGCGGCGATCGCGCCCGGGCGACCGACGGACAGCGCCCTGCTCACGATGAACAACACGCTGGGACCTGGAACGACGGCGATCACTGCCGCCGTCATGCAGAAGCTCAGCAAGAGCTGGGTGTTCAGAGAGAAGTTCATAGGACGACGATGCGCCACTCGCGACCGCGACACCACTGACACCACCCTCACATCACCCTGACAATCGACCGGCCAATCGGCCGGGGACAATCAACCGGACACCCAATTGCTCAGGGCGCCGTCGAAATGATGGACTCGAGGCCGAGCTCCGCTGCGAGACGTTCGGCCTTGCCGCGCCAGTCGTCGGCACGAGCGGCCCACATTGATCCGTCACGGGCGCGGGCGACCGCAGCGAGCTCCAGCATGGTGCGCACGCGGTACGGCCGACCGTTCATCTCGTCCTCGACGACGAGCGCTCGCTCCAAGTGATGGTCAGCTCCGTCGAGGTCACCCAACACCCGGCTCAACGTGCCGATGTGGTGGTCGATCGGCCCGATCCACGCACCGACCGGCGCCACCCGAACCACGCGGACGCGGAGTTCGGCTATCCGGATGAGGCGATCCTTCAGGATCGATGCGCGTCGCACATCACCAGCAATGCCGCACGCCCACGCCAACATGCCCACAACGGGTAGTCGCTCGGCGCTGAGATACGACCATTTCCGATCGAGGACCTCCCCGTTCTCACCGATCTGGTGATCGAAGAGCTGACTGGTCAGCGCGAAGTCGCCTGCTCCCGCCGCGACGGCAGCGAGGGCCGCCTCGAACGTGGCCAGGTCTCCGAAGTCGGCGCGTACAGCCCGCATCAGATCGAGCGTTGCCGAGACCTGCCCTGTGTCGAATGCACGAAGTCCCGAATTGGCGAAGTAGACCCAACTGAAGTTCCCATCCTCGATCGTCGAGGCGTGCGCCAGAGCCTCCTGCCCGGCCGCCTCAGCGTCGTCGTAGCGCCCTTCGATCTGCGCAACCGCAGCGATCATGTTCGACGACAGGGCGAGTTCGTACGGCCGCCGAAGCCGTTCAGCGATCTTTCGATATTCGTCGACGGACCGCCGGAACAACTCGGCCTCGCCCAGCTCGAGCGCAGACCACGCCTGCCGGTACCACCCCGTCGACATGACCGGCAGATCTTGGCGCGCCGACGCAACTCTGATGATGTTGCGCGCCAGCTGACCCAAGGGGACGGGGTCATCGACGACCAGCGAATCGCGGAGACTTCCGAGCGAGATCAGTAGTTCCTCGGAGACGTCCGGGGCGGACACCGCCTCGGCCAATAACCTTGCCGCCTCTGTGCGTCGCTGATCTGCGCGGGGTGTGTCGACAAAGCCCAACTGACGGCGCAGCGTCGCCAGCAGCGCCGGACGAAGCACCATCTCGGTTGGGCCGAGCTTGGCGATCGCTGTTTCGAGTTCTCGGATCCGGTCGGAGTCGCTAAGTGAGTACCGGACACTTGCGGACAGCCCAAGGGCCGCCCGTGCGAACACGCCGGCGTCGCCGACCTGATCGGCAACCTGCAACGCCTGTCGCAGATAGTCGTTTCCCTCGTTCAGCCTGCCGGCTGCGGCCAAGGCAGATCCGAGGCGTACGAGGGTGTCGGCGTATTCTTCGGTGGGTTCGTTCCAAGTCGCGACCGCCCTGAGATAGCAGGCGATCGCTTCGTCGATGGACGCCGACGCCGATGCCGCGTCGCCAGCGCGAACCGACCAGCGGGCGGCGGTACTCCGTGCTGTCGAGTCTTCATCGGCGACGATCGACCAGTGACGAGCGACGTCGACGATCTCGCCCGAGGCGACAGGGCAGCGATCCGCGAGTGACTTCGCTGCTGACCGATGCAACACGAGTCGGCGTGATCTCGACGAACCTTCGTAGATCACCGTGGCGACGAGCCCGTGTGAGAAGGCGACGACCGTGGCTGTCTGTTCCACCACCAAGCCGGAGAGCAGCGTGTCTTCAACGGCACTGAGCAGCGCCTCACCGTCGAGGCCGACCAGTTGACCAGCCAGCTGGAGATCGAACGTCTGACCGAGCACCGCGCCGCCACGCAACAGCGCCTGCCCGTCACTGGAGAGACCGGCCACCCGCAACTCGATGGTGTCTCGAATCCCGTCTGGCACCGTCAATTTTGCACCGGTTGAGCCGACGCCGTGCTGAAGGAGATGCTCGGTGAGTTCGCGGATGAAGAGCGGATTGCCATTCGTTGCGCCACTCACCGCATCGATGAGCGCGTCGGACACCTCTGAGCCTGCGACGTCGGACACCAGCTGAGTGAGTTCCGTGCGGCTGAGTCCAGTGATCTGCAGACGGGCCACGGTGCAGTGCCGGCGCAGTTCGGCAAGTGCTGCACTCGTCGACGCCGTGACGTCGGTCGAGCGAATCGTGCCCACGATCATCATGTTCGTGAGGTCGAGGCGCGCCGTCAGGAACGACAGCAGTGCCAGGGTGTCCTGGTCAGCCCAATGGAGGTCGTCGAGTACCAGGAGCGTCGGGCCGGTAGAACCGAGCAATGTGCTGACGGTGTCGAACAGAAGACGACGCTCGACCGCCGGGTCCGATCGGCTTGGAACCAGGATGTCGGACCCGCCAGTGATCAGGCCCGGGACGAGTCTTCCCAGGTCGCGAAGGCTCGCTGGCACACCGTCGCCGAATTGTGCGAGAGCGGTGCGTATCGGTTCGATGAACGCCTCGAACACACCGAGCTGTTGGGGCGTCGATCTCCCAGCCAGCACCGTGACGCCGCGTTCGACGAGTTCAGCTGCGAACGCCTCGGCCACGGTGCTTTTGCCCACTCCCGCTTCCCCGAACAGCAGAGCCACCCTCGTTCGTTGCCCCCACGCATCCCGCAGCGCCCGCATTTCCGCGTGACGTCCAACGAACGAACCATGGCCGCTGCGCTGAGCTACGACGGCCGACACATCACGATCGCTGACCGCCGTTGCGAGCTGCGCCGGTGGTGGTGCGTCACCGGCCGATGTCGCCGCAGCGATGAGCGCCGCACGCTGCTGCGGATCGACGCCCAGGGCGTCGCACAGGAGGCCGACCGTGTTCAGGCGGGGCGTCTTGCGGCGACCTGCCTCCAACGCCGCAACACCGGCTGCGCTGATCCCAGAGCGTTCGGCCAGCCGCTCTTGGGTGAGGCCGGCGGCCGTCCGAAATCGTCGGAGAGCTGCGCCGAAGGTCTCCGTCGTTGGCACCCGATCAGAATAGGCGACGCCAGCTTCTGGACTGATCACGGGTCGTGGCACGTTTCACGCCCTTGGTACCGCTGCGTGCCAAGGGATGGCATGCAGCGGTACCGAGGGCGCGGTCCGTGTCATCGCCAGTTCGGATGCGACACCGAGGCGTGCCCGGCCGCAATCGATGGCGACCCCCGGACTCCGTGTTGTGGCGTTCGGGGTGGCACGCTGGAGCAATGACGACACGATTACAAGGAACTGGTATCTGGAGCGGCGCGTTGCGATATGGCGACATCAGCGAGGCAGCGGCGATGGCGACCGAGTTGGAAGGCCTCGGTTACTCGGCCCTCTGGATTCCGGATGTCGGCGGTGATCTGTTCGGTCCACTTGCGAGCCTTCTGCAGGCGACATCGACTGCAACGATAGCGACCGGCATTTTGAATGTCTGGATGCACACGCCGGAGGAGACCGCGGCGCAGCACGCGTCATTGACCGCGGAACATGGTCCCCGGTTCCTATGTGGCGTCGGCATCAGCCACCGCCCGCTGATCGATCACGTCAAAGCACCCGGAACGTACCAGAGTCCGGTTGCCACCATGGCCGCGTACCTCGACGGTTTGGACGCCGCCGAGATCCCGTTGGCCACGGACGCTCGCATGATCGCTGCGCTTGGTCCGAAGATGCTCGAACTCGCCCAGACACGAACGGCTGGCACTCACCCCTACCTCGTGACGCCAGAACTCACTGCGAAGGCGCGGGCAGGGGTCGGCCCCGATGGCCTCGTCGCTAGCGAACAGGGCGTCGTGTTGGACACCAACCCCGCGAGCGCGCGGGCGACTGCTCGCCTGCACCTCAGCATGTACATCGGCCTGCCGAACTACTCGAACAACTGGAAGCGGCAGGGCTTCACCGATGAGGACCTCGCCGACGGCGGCAGCGACCGGCTGGTCGATGCCCTCGTGGTATGGGGTGACGAATCAACGATCGCTGCCCGAGTCCAACAGCACCGCGATGCCGGTGCCGACCACGTCTGCATTCAGGTCCTCACGGACGACCCGGCAGGTTTCCCGGTCGAGCAGTGGCGAATCCTGGCGCCAGCCCTCACACTGACCAGTTGAGCAGTTCACCCGTGCCGCGAAACAGTAGCGAGCCGGGGAACACACGCAGTCGGTAGGGCTCGAGGCGCAGGATGCCGAATGACTCGGAGTCCGGCGAGTCCCAGCCGGGGATCATGCTCGGGTCGTAACCGACCGGTGCTGGCGCGTCGACGAAGCGTTGCCAACCGGCTCGCTTGGATTCGACGCCGGTCTCCCACGCCGTGTCGCAGTCGGCGGTCGCGACATCCTGAGTGGAATCCCAATACGTCAGCGAGATCCGGGATTCGTGCGCAAGGTCGCGGGCCTTGGGCGACTGTGGCCCGGTCGCAATCCAGCCGGTCAGGTGCTCTCCATCCCACTCCCAGACGGGGTGCAGCACGCGGGTGCGGGGCCGGCCACCCGGATCGACGGTGGCGACTGTCGACCACACGATCCGGTGGGCCACCGCAATGAACGACGGTGCGGTCTCGTGCAAGGTGTGTTCAGCCATGGTTTGTCGTCCAATCATCTCTTGTGGTCTCGACGCGATCGTATGCGCAACGAGCAGATGACGACTTGCAACCGACCTGCTCGCATGATCGTGCCCCGCAAGGAATCGATCGAGAAGCAGCCGCAAGGACCCCCGAGATTTGCTCGGCAATCCAGAAGATTCGGACCGTCAGACGGATCGTCCGCTGAAGGCCACGAGGTGGAGCAGTGGCGTGGCGTCGCTTGGTGCGTGTTTTTCCGCTGCGAAGGTGTCGCCGTCGCGCATCTCCGGTGCGATTGCCTGGCGTGCGAAGGCGTCCACTTCTGCGACCACTTCGTCGGGCGGATTCCATGACTGTTGGGTGGATGTTGCGAGGTCCCAGCCATGGATCAGCCCATCGAACGCGACCAGCCGAGCGAACGTCGCCCCGGGCATCGGCCCGAATGGACTGTCGATCGTGCGCTCGAGCGCACCCGGACTTTGGACAGCGTCGAGCAGGGCTTCCATCGCAACCTGAAACCTCGGTCCGCAGTCACTGTCGTCTGACGTTGCGGTGCCGCTGTCGGTCGGTGGCGCGTCGCCGCGAAACGCCGGTGCGTACGCGGATGCGAGATTGGTCATGTGCGAAAGCACGTCTCGGACGTTGAACGCTACGCACGGTGTGGGGTCGTCGTACTGTTCGGGCTGGATGCCGCTGCCCACTTGCTTCAGCATTGGGATGATCACGGCGAGTTGTTCATTGCCTTCCATGGGATCTCCTTGGTCGTCGGGTTGTCGAGCGGTTCGGCATGTTCAGCCGGCCATCGTTGTGAGCATGTGGTTCATGACTTCGGCGTGTTCGACCTGGGGGCTGAACAGGATCACCTCAGCATCACGAACGACGCGCACGCTGTGCCCGGCCGGCCAGTAGAAGAGGTCGTCTCCCGAACAGGTCTCCTCGCGGCCGCCGGTGTAGGCGATGACGACCTCGCCGGAGATCATGTAACCCCAGTGCGGGGAATGACAGGCGTCGTGTTCGAGGCCCTTCAGCAGCGGTGCGATGTCGGTGCCTGCGCCGAGGGAAAAGTATTCGGCCGACAACGAGCCGTAGTCGGACGCGTCGCCGAAGTTGAGCGCCTGTCGGGCGACGGCTCCGGGCACGTCGATCTTGGTTGGGATGTCATCCTTGGAGATTCGCATCAGTGGTCCTCAGTTCTGGCTGCCAGGGTGGCTGGTAGCACCCAGCAAAGACCTCAGCCACTCGATTGTCCAGTTCCAATACTGAACTGTGTCAAGGTGACGCATGAAGACATACGGCCAGTACTGTCCGATTTCGCGGTCGGCCGAACTGCTCGGTGACCGTTGGACGATTCATATCGTGCGCGACCTTTTGACGGGCGCCTCTCGTTTCAACGAGCTCATCAGTGGCAATCCCGGTTTGTCCCGTGCCCTGCTCAGCCGTCGGCTCCAGCAACTAGTCCTCGCCGATGTCATTGCACACGAAGATGACGGCAGCTACCGACTGACGGCATCAGGCCGCGACCTTGAACCCGTCGTGTTCGGCCTTGCGACCTGGGGGGCGCGCTGGACCTTCGGTGAACCAGAACCCGATGAGCTCGATCCGGATCTGCTGATGTGGTGGCTGCACCGCCGCCTCGATCCCACCATGTTGTCCGGACCTCGCTTTACGATCGCCGTCAACTTCACCGACCATCCCAAGCGGTATTGGATCGTGGTCGACCACGACGCGTCGCTATGCCTGGCGGATCCACGATTCGACGTTGATGTCACTATGTGCACCGACCGCTCGACGCTGTATCGGACCTACCTCGGACACGTCCCGCTCGCAGACGCCCACCGTGCCGGCACAATCGAGCTGCAAGGACCCAGGGCGTCCGTTCGTTCTTTCATCAACGCATTCCATCCGTCCCCCGTTGCCTCGATCGTGGCTGCCGAGACAACGCGGCCTGGCTGTTCGTGAGCTCAGTCGGCAGACTGCGCCTGCTCGCGTTCGGCGACGTGGAATCGAGCTAAGTTTTCCAGGGCGTGATCCGGAGCCTCCTCGACCGCGATCAGCGCTGAGTCGGCCTCTGCCGATGACCGCAGCAGCCCATCCAGTTTGCGCTGCATTGCGGCTGTCTGCCGGTGCTGAGTGTGCTGGATCACGAACACCATGACGAATGTCACGGAACCGGTCACTGAGTACAAGGTGATCTGCCACCATTCGGGAAATCCTGCAGCGATCCCGACGATCGTCCAGATGGCCACCAGCACGGCGGCCAGAATTCCCGAGCCGGCGTGTGCCACGGCGTCGCCGACGCGGTGCAGGGTACGACTCGACCAATGGCGTTGCGTCCACTCGCTGGCGTGCATCCCGTGGGCCCGTCGAAGCATGCCGGCTCGCCGTTTGGGTGGACCGTCCGCAGCATTGTCGCTCGTCGGCATCAGGCGTCGGTACCCCGAGCATCGTGACCTCAAACCTGCGATGCGGTGTCGTCAGTGCGCGGAGCGGTTCTCGTTGGCGATGTGTGCGCCAAGCTCGGCGCGCGATGTGATCCCCAGTTTGCGGTAGACGCGAGCAAGGTTCGCTTCGACCGTTTTCGGGCTGAGAAACGCTTGCTCGGCGACCTGCTTGTTCGTGAGTCCCTTTGCGGCCAGCTCAGCGATCGTGCGCTCGGAGGAGGTGAGGGCTGTTGCGCTCGTTGCTCGAGTACCGATTCGTGCCAGATCCTGTTCGCAACGCTCAGCCCAGGCGTCGGCGCCCATGGCGGTGAATCCGGCAGCGGCAGCTTGCAGCGCTTGCTTGGCCGCAGCCTTCTCCTTGGCCCGCCGATGGATCAGACCCTTGACGAGCATCGTGCGGTGGCGTTCGAACGCGACCGGGCAGGCGTCGTCGAAGGCAAGCGCGCAATTGATGTGGCCGAGCGCGCCGACCACGTCACCGGCGGTCGCGGCGAGGAGTGCCCGACATCTCGACGCAATCGCCTGTGCCGAAACACGCCCAGCCGTCTCGGCGCGTTCCGCGAGAAGCGTGGCCCTCCGCGTCGCCTCGTCGATTGCGCCGGTTGCAATCAGTGCTTCGATGAAATCGCCGTGGAATCGACTGACCCCTGGATCGATGACGCCGAGCTGATCGAGATCGTTTGCCCAGCGGGCGAACCAGGTACATGCCGTGGCGTGGTCGCCCCGACTGAGCGCGACGAACGCAATGATGGAGGCGCCGGACATCTCCAACCATTCGTCTCCCTCAGCCGTCGCCCAGGTGAGGATCTCTTCACCGATGCAAGATGCCTCGTCGAGTCGGCCAAGATGAGACCCGACGAGCGCAACGCTGTACAGCGCCTGCATCCGTTGGCTCTCCTGGCCGGTGCGCTCGGCGTAGCCAAGGTGCTCGGCCGCCGCTTGCGCAGCCTCACTGAGACGTCCGAGCCGAAGAAGGATGCCGGGAATGTGTCCGAGTACGTATGGGATCAGACCTTCGTTGCCTTCATCCTCGGCTCGAGCGCGCAGCTCTTGTAATGCCGGAAGCGCCATCTCGGGTCGGTCAGCCCACTTGAGAAGGACAGGCCTCACCGCGGCGACCTGATCGCCGCTGCGCCAGGTCCGTCCCGTTCGCTCGAGCTCGAGGGCACGTTCAAGGCGTTCCACGTCGAGCCCCTGGCCGAGATTGAAGCGGGCGGAGACATCCTCGCACTCGGCCCATGCGAGCAGGGCGAGGTCCTCGACCCCGGCCTCTGCCAGGGTTTCGCGCGCCTTGGCCGCAAATCGGGCGCTCTCATGCCCGTCGGTCGTCAGCGTCGCCAGTGACAGCAGACAGCGGGCCGAGAGCGTGGGGTTGTCGCCGGCTTCTGCGAGAGCCTCGTGCGCGAGGTCGATTGCACGCTGGACCGTCGAGGTCTGGTAGGCGATCTCGATGAGTAGCAGCAGTGCTCTGGCGCGGAGCACACCGGCCGGGCAGCCTGGCCGGTGGAGCACGTCCTGTGCCTCGAGGGACGAACCAGCAGAGTGCAGTAGTTCGGCGAGCTTGATTCGCCTCGCCCACGCGACGTCACTGTCCGGATCGATCGTCCGCTCAACCGCAAGCTGGGCGAGTTCGGCCGCGGCTACAGATGATCCGCGGGCCTCTGCGGCAAGCGTCGCCATATCCAACGCTGCGGCGGTGGCCTCGTCACGTTCAGGAAGGGCGAGTGCGCGATGTCGGGCACGTGCCTCCGGGTCCTCGGTGACGGCTGCGAGTTGGGCATGCATCTCGCGCAGTTGCGGTGCGGTAGCCATCTGCGCGATGGCGGCAGACAACAACGGGTGGGTGAAGACGACCCGGTCCCCGTCGAACATGATCGTCCCGCTTGATTCCGCCTCCTCGAGATCCGCGTCAAGACCGAGCGCTCGCATCGTTGCGATGGTCGGCCGTGGTGACGAGGCGACGGCGAGAAGCGCTCGCCGCGCCGCCTGCGACAGCCGCCCGAGCCGGTCCGCGGTCAGGGCATGCAGCAACTCGTTCAGGCGGGTGCCGTTGGGTCGAAGCGTGCCGGGGCCGGTTCCTGCTGCGCGAGCGAGTTCTATAGCCGCGAACGGGTTGCCACCGGATGTCTCGGTGACCCGCAGCAGAGTCGGGCGGGCCAGCGTGATCGTGAGTTGATCCCGAACGACATGGAAGAGTGCCGACGCGGTTAGCCCGGTGAGGGTCAGCGACTGGTGCCAACCGTCGGCTGGGATCGAGGAGTCGAACAAAGGAGGGCGCTCACCTGAGCGCGCACACGTCAGCAGGCCGATCGTCTCGGTGTGTACGCGTCGCATCGCGAACATGAGCACGCCTGCGCTTGCTCGATCGATCCATTGCAGATCGTCCACAGCGACCATAAGTGGGTTCGCCGCAGCGAGGTGGAACAGCAAGGTGGCCAGCCCGGTACCGACGGCGCGCTCGTCGACGACTGCCCCGGCCGGCTCTTCACGCAGCGTCGCCACGCGCAACGCGTGCTGCTGCGGGGACGGGAGGGCATCGAACTCAAGATCGGAAATGCCGCGAAGCAGCTCGGTCAGCGCAGCGAAACTCATCGCCGACTCCGCGTGGGTCGGATTGCAATCCAATACCGTCGTGTCGGCGGCGCGGGCTTGCCCGAGCACGAAGCGGAACAGCGACGTCTTGCCGATTCCCGGCTCTCCGTCGATGGCGAGCGCAGCCGGGCCAGACGCCGCTGCCGCCACGAAACGCGAAGCGACCTCTCGTTCACGATCCCGACCGAACAGCGTCTCCACGATTTGACACTAACGACCCGTGAAGAGTGTTGAGAACGAGGGAAACACCCGATTCCATCCACGGCCGAGATCTATACCGTCGGCCATATGCAAACAACGCGAACGAAGCCGCCATGCAGCTGATGGTCGAGCGGTTCTGGCCTGGTGCCACGAATGACGCGGTTCGAGATTGCGTTGTGCAGCTGCAAGCACGCTGTGTCGAGCTGGCGGGCGAAGGTATCCCCATCCGATATCTGGGGGCGACGTTCGTGCCGAGCGACGAGTCGTTGTCCTGTCGGTTCGACGGCACCAAACAATCTGTGCGTGCCGCGTACGAGCTCGCCGGAGAAGCATTCGACCGATTGGTCATCATCCGAGAGATGGGCTTCGGCGCATCTCCGACAAAGGGAGACGTGTCGTGAGAGTTCGACTCGATCAGGTGAGGCACACGACGAAGGGACGAATCCCGGCCGTGGCCGTGACCATTGGCGCGCTTGTGTTGGGAATGTTCGGCTGTTCCAGCGACAAGGACGGCACGGGATCGTCGGGTTCCAGTGGCGAGGTCACGAGGCCGGCTGAAGATTCGACCGCAGCTGCTGATGATCCGTCGGGCGCCGCCGAATCCTCGGCTCCCGATGATGCTGGCGATGCTGGCTCAAGTGGTGAGTTCGTGCTCCTCGACGTCGATCCTTGCTCTCTGTTGACGGCTGCGGAGATGGAGGCGGCGCTCGGGGCCCCGGTTGAGCAGGGCGGCTTCGGGGAGGACCTGCCCAATCGATGTACCCATTCGGTCGGCGGCGACGTGGGCTCTGGTGTCGTCGGGGTCAGCCTCGAGGACCCCCTGTTCTGCGTGGCCCTCGAGCGGGCCATCGACGCTGGCGGTACGGCCAGCGGCTTGATTGTCGACGTCGGCGGGGGTGGCATCGTCGCCGCGGACGGAGGGACGATTCAGTTCCTCGTTGGCGGAGGCTGCGTGGGCATCTCGGCCTCGAACAGCGGCGTCGGGCTGGACCAGGCAACGTTGGTCAGCCTCGCCACCGCTGCCGCCGGCCGGATTGGTTGACCAATGCGACGCCCCAACGGTCGAGCGAGCCATTGCGACATTGACCACACGTTCTCGAATGTCGCCAGAGCCAAGATGATTGGCATCGCGGTTGTGTTCTCGTTGGCGGTCGCTGTCGGGGTCGCAGTCCCGTCAGCTTCAGCGGACCAGTCCAATCCACCCTCGGGCCCGATTGCACAGGATGACGCTCTGACTCTGCCGGGCCATCCGAACGTCGATGCGTCAATCGTGCGCAGCAGGGCGACGGGCGCGATCCGCTTCCTCGTGATGGATCCGGACGAACCACTGTCTGTTCCGGTCGCACGCGATGGAGCAACCGTGGCGATGGAATTTTTCGCCCAGTTCGGCGGTGAGTTCGGTGTCGACGACACCAACGACGCGCTACTCGATTCGACCATGGTGGACGCATCCGGGGCGGAACTGCTGACGTTCTCGCAAGTTCACTCAGGCCTTCCGGTGTTCCACGCGATGTTGAAAGTCCGTGTCGCGACAGGCGTCGTGACTTCGGTGTCCGGTACGTGGGTTCCCGGGATCGCTGTCGATCCGACTCCGACGATCAGTAGCGAGGAGGCGCTGCGCATTGCCGTCGCGGACACTGATTTTGGTGGAGCCAAGCCGTCGACGACCGGGTCACCACTGCTCGGCATTCACCGAACCGGGCTGCTGAAGGACAGTCCTGGCGGGATCGCCCGGCTGGCGTATGAGGTCCGCGTCGAGAGCCTGGCCGCGGGTATGGCAGAGGACGTGTACGTCGACGCGAGCGACGGACGTGTGCTCGACCGTGTCGACCGCCATCCCCATGCACTCGATAGGGCGGTGTTCGACGGCCGAAACCGAAGAGTGTGGAACGAAGGAGACAGCAATCCCATCGTGGCGCCCGCTGGATCGGTTCCCGCCGACGTCGCAGAGTGGCAGCAAGCGATCGATCACGCGGCGAGCTTCTACAACCTGCTCGGAAGCATCAGCGGGCGCGACGGGCCGCGCGGGGGAGGTGAGAAGATGGAGTCGAGAATGCAGCAGCCGTGCAGCTTCAATGCGTTCACCGACGGGTTCAGCGTCTTCGTGTGCACAGGATCCGCAACCGACGACATCATCGCCCACGAGTGGGGGCATGTGCTGTCTGTTGACGTGACGGGCTTCATGAAGAGCGATGTCGACGAATCCTTTGCTGACATCTGGGGGGAGACGATCGATCAACTCAACGGCACCGGTGTCGACGAACCGTCGGCGTTGCGTTCTGACGAATGTCCGGACCTTGCCGATCCGGTGGACCCAGAGCTCAGCAAGGTTCGATGGAAGTTTGCAGAGGATCTCGTCTTCGCATTCCGTGACATGTGGAATCCCGTCTGTGACGGTGGGATCGGAAAGACGTCGGACGGCTACGACCCGGACGGCTTGCCGCACGCAATGGCGGCACTTGGCAACCATGCCTTCGCACGGGCGGTCGATGGCGGCACCTACGAGGGTGTGCCGATCGCGCCGCTCGGGATCACGAAGGCGGTCAACGTCTGGTGGGCGGCTGAACAGCTGATGTTCCCCGGCGCCAACTTCGCCGACTTGGCTGCCGCCCTGACCAGTGCGTGCGCCTCACTCGTCGGTGTCGATGTGCCGGCGCTCAGCCTGACGAGTCCGAACATCGCGCCGTCCGGAGAGGTGGTGTCTCCCGAGGACTGCGCCAGTGTGGAGTCGATCATCGACGTCGTTGAGATGCGCGATGCGCATCCGCCATTGCTGCTCGAACAGACGATCGCGTTCGCCCCCATCGACCACCAGTTGCTCGGAGTCACCCCTATCGCGCTCACGGCGACGGCGTCGTCTGGGTTGCCGGTCACGCTGACGTCACCCACCACCGACGTCTGCACCGTCGTGGATGGATTGCTCACGATGGTGGCCGAGGGCGTGTGCCTCGTCGTCGCCACTCAGGAGGGCGATGCCGAATGGGCGGCGGCCGCACCGGTTCGAAGCGACTTCATCGTTGGCGTTTTGATCGGCGGTCTTCGACCAAAGCCGGGCGAGAGCGTCAAGCGAGGGTCTGTCGTCACGGTGTCGTTTCAGCTTCGAGACGCCGGCGGCCGAAAGATCGTCCCATCGAGGATCGAAATCGCACTCATGTTCATCGGGTCGAACCCGCCGTTGGTGATGGATTACAGCTGGGCGACGAATACGTTCAGCCGTTCTTTCCCCGTCGATGCCTCGTTTCCCGCTGGGTCCGTGATTCCGATCGAGGTCGGAGTCGGCGCGGACGGATGGTTCGTCGGCGGCGCCGCAACGTCTGTCGTGGTCAAGAAGTAAGGCCTCCCTCGAACGTCGCTCTGATTCACTCCTCGTGATCGACACCGTGGTAGTCGACCAACAGCATCGTGGCGTCGTCGTTCAGGCCTTGGCCGACGTGCGAGCCAACGGCCGCCGACAATCGGCGCACCGTCTCGGCGCCTGGTAGGCCGTCGAGCGTGGCGCGGATGAGGAAGTCGGCGAGTCGATCGAGCCCGAATCTGCCACCGCTTGGTGAGACGGATTCGGAGATGCCGTCGGTGTGGAACAGCACGCGGTCGCCACGCTGCAGAGTCTCCTGCGCCACCTGAACCACCGGGCCCCCGAGTCCCATCGGCATCGACGGTGCGCACTGAAGCTCACCGGCGTACGTGCCGTTGCGGACGAGCAGCGGCAGTAGGTGACCGGCGTTGATCCAGGTGAGCACTCCAGTGGCCAGATCAAGTGATGCCATCTGGCCGGTGACGTAGTTGGAGTTTCCGAAGTGCCGAGCGATCAACTCGTCGGCCTGCCGATAGGCCTCGACCACGCTTCTTCGCTCGCGTCGAGTGTTGCGCAGGCTATTGATCACAGTTGTAGACATGAGCACGGCCGTCATGCCGTGGCCGACCGCGTCGACGATGGCGACGTCCAACCGTCCTGGATTGAGGGCGTAGTCGAACGAATCGCCGCCGATCTCGTAGGCCGGCTCCAGGCAGGCGCTGACCGCGACTTCCGGACAGCCCGATGCCAGCGGTGGGAGGAGGTCCCACTGCGCCTCTGCGGCCACTGTCATGGGGAGGGCCCGCCGCGTTCGCAACCAAACGTCGGAGTAACGCCGCATCGAGATGATGAGCAGGACCAAAACAGCCGGTAAGCCTTCGTGCACTGATGGTCGTCCGACGTTCGGGTCGGGAATCTCCAACTCGAGCACCCCGAGCCGTTCGTGGCCATCCACCAGGGGGAACCACCAGGTGGTGTCGGTGGAGATGACTTCGCTGGTGGTGAAGGCACGTCCAGCCATCGTGCCCTCGAACAGGTAAGGCTCGCCCAGGGGGCCGGTCGGGGTGAGCACGCGCATGGAGTTCAGTGCGTAATCGGCGACGTGCACCTGGGCTCGCTCGGCCCCCATGAGGACTCTGGCAGCGTCGACCACGTTGCAAATGTCCGCTGGGCCGCATAGCCGACGCGAATCCAGAAGGGCGCGCACCGACCGTCCGAGCAACTCGTCGTTCAGGGATTGTTCTGGCGGGCCCACTTCGACTCCTCGGTCGGCAGGCCCACGAGCCTACCGAGACGATGCCATGAGGGCCGAGATGTTGGCTGGGTCGTACAAATCGGCGGGGGGAGAGGGTTTCAGCGGTGGCGGGCGATCGGTCAGGCTGGAATGCTGAAGGCGCCGGCCATCCCGGTTGCGACGTATTCGGGGTTGAAGTAGATGTAGTTGCCAGGTGAGAGCGCGAGGGCCGTTCCATCCGCGACGTCCGGGCCGCCGACGACCACGCCCACGATTGTCGCGCTCGCCTCGAAGAGCTCAGGGTTCGCAAGCAACTGATCTGCACGGACCCCGTCGGCGAGCTTGGCGATGATGGTCACATGGACGACAGCGTCGGTGTTGTTGACGAGCACGCTCGTTACGCCGTTCGTGACCTCGACGGTCGCCGACGAGTACGTGTTGTTCGCGATGTCGAGAGTGAGACGGCCGAACTCACAGCGATCGTGCACGGCTACGGCGAGGACTTCTCTGGCTCCTGCGTATGCCTCGTCTGCGTGGGCGGCGGTGCCGTCGTCGAGGTTGTCCAGTCCGGCAAGCGTGCTGGCAACGGTTGTTGCCGCCTCCTGGATGTCCGGCGGTGCCGATGAAACGATGTCTGCGGCCCGGGCTGATGCTTCGGCGACGTAAGCGTCAAAGGCGTCCTCGTCGGGTGTGTCGTTGTTGACGCCATCGAACGCGACCTTCGCTGCGCAGAAATCCGCGATATCGAACTCCGGGATGGTGGTGTCCGGGATGGTGGTAGCCGGCGCAGACGTAGCTGGCGCAGACGTAGCTGGCGCGGACGTGGTCGGTAGAGCGTCGGATGTGGTCGGTAGAGCGTCGGATGTGGACTTGCTGCCACAGCCGGCGATGGAGGCAAGAGACATCAGTGCAATGAGCGGGACGGCGTGTCGTTTCATGGTTCCTCGAATCTCGGGTTCGCTGTAGCAAACCCGATTCGATGGGTCCAGCGCATCGTCCCGGGGAAGGAAAGCGGCGGTCATCCCGGCGGATGAGTGGGCGAGGTCGCATCGCTACCGCAGGCGGTATCGGGGATCGCTGAGCTCGTTTATCGTTCAGGGTGTGACGCGACAGCATCCGCTTCAGACGTGGCTGCGGGCCGGGCAGTTTCGTCGTGCGTCAGTTGACGCACTGCTCGCCGGTGCGCTCGTGATCGTTGGACAAGCGGAGGTATGGCTGGCGGGCGCCGACGCCGGCTTGGGAACCGGTCAGCGCGTTCTCTTGGCGGCGTCGACCGCTGTTGGGGCAGTGATGCTCGCCTTTCGCCGCCGATGGCCGCTCGCCGTTGGACTTCTCGTACCGTCGATCGAGATGCTCGTCGTCGCAGCGGTGACCGACTACGGAGCGGTCTCGGTGTTCCTCGGCAGTCTCATCGCGCTGTACAGCGCGGCGGCGTGGAGCGGCTCGCGATGGTGGTGGTTGGTCCTGCCTGTGCGCGTGATCGCGGGGATTGTCGGCGGCGGTGACGCTGCGGATTGGGCCTTCATCGGCGGGCTTGCGGTGGTGTCAGTCGTCGCCGGGCGTGTGGTGCACAACTCGCGTCGGGTTGCGGAAGAACTCGCCCGAGTCAACGAGGCGCTCAGGGACGAGCGCGAGACCACGGCTCGGCTGATGATCGCTGAGGAGCGAACAGCGATCGCCCGCGAGGTCCATGACATCCTCGCCCACACCGTGAGCGTGATGGTCGTGCAGGCCGAGTTGGCCGAAGAACTGTTCGACAAAGACGGTCAGCGAAGTCGATCGGCGATCGCATCGGTCCAGTCCACTGGGCGCGAAGCCTTGACCGAATTGCGCAGGATCCTCGCGTTCTTACGGACCTCGGACTCCAGTGATGCCGACATCCAACCTCAGCCGCAGCTGGCTCGTCTGCCCGAACTCGTGGAGACGCTCGGCGAGGCCGGGCTGACCGTCTCGGTGACGGTCAGCGGTGAGGTTCGGCGACTTGCGCCCGGCGTCGATCTGTGTGCGTTTCGAGTCGTTCAGGAGGCACTGACCAACGTGCTCCGCCATTCGGGTTGCAGTACGGCCCGGGCGAATCTGCGCTACCACCGCAACGCGATCGAAGTCGAGATCGTCGACGACGGATCAGGCGGCACAGCGCAGGCGGCCGCACAAGGGTTTGGCCACGGTCTTCGTGGGATGCATGAACGCGTCGCCCTGTACGGGGGAGAAATCACCGCTGGCCCCAACGCTGGGGGCGGTTTCGTCGTTCATGCCCGCCTCCCGGACGTGGCGGCTTTGTCGTGATCTCCGTCGCCGTCGCCGACGATCAAGATCTCGTGCGCGCTGGGCTCGCTGCGATCATCGACGCACAGGAGGACATGTGCATCGTTGGCGAAGCATCGGACGGAGTCGAGGCCGTCGCCATGATCCGCCGGTCGAACCCCGATGTTGTCCTGATGGATATCAGGATGCCCAGGCTCGACGGGATCGAGGCAACGCGCGAGCTGGTTGGATCGAACACGTCCGCACGCATCGTGCTGCTGACCACGTTCGACATCGACCGATATGTGCATGACGGGCTTCGCGCCGGTGCGAGCGCTTTTCTGCTGAAGGACATGCCTCGGCACCGACTGATCGATGCGATTCGTCTCGTGGCCGACGGCGATGCACTGGTTGCCCCGGCGCTGACGCGACGCTTAATTGAAACGTACGTGCGGCGACCACTCGAAATCGATGGCGTGCCCGCCGCGCTCTCCTCGTTGTCGCCCCGCGAGATCGAGGTACTCAAGCTCGTCGCCGAAGGCATGACGAACGCCGAGATCGCAGCCCACCTCTACCTCGCCCAGCCAACCGTCAAGAGCCACGTCGGACATGTGCTCACCAAGCTTGGGCTTCGAGACCGAGTGCAAGCAGTCGTGACGGCTTATGAGACAGGACTTGTCGTACCAGCCGCCGAGACACGATGACGATTGTCGAAAGCCTGCACCGAGGGAGTGTTGCCGGTGTCAGACCCAGCCGCCGGCGTACGCCACGAATTGGCCGGTGGTGAAACGGCTCGTGCCGTCGAGGAAGGCCATCGTGAACGCCGCGAATTCTTCGAGGGTGCCGAGGCGTTTCATCGGTACCTCGGCCACGAGTCGGGCTCTGCCTTCCTCGGTTGTCGCTCCG
>JANOQU010000120.1:0-4190 GCA_031422355.1 Actinomycetes bacterium | reverse complement strand
GGGGGGGGCCCGCTCCGGCGCCCCGGGCCCCGCCCCCCCCGGGGCCCCGCCCACGGCGCAACGCACTCGGAGGTTGGTTCAGGTGGCGGGGGCGTCAGCTGCTTCCATCCGGCGATAGCGGAAAGCCAGCAGGCCCCCGATGACGGCAGCGGTTCCAACCGCGAGTGCTGGCAACGGGAACTCGGGAACAACCGGTGGGACCTCGACGTCATTTCCATAGGCAATCGGCAGGCCGCTGATCCGACGCACTGCCAGAGTCGCTGCCCGAGGCACACCTGGCGTCTTGCCAGGGATCGCCGGGGTGGTGTTCCATCCGCTGCCGGGCAGTGCGAAGCCCTTCTCCGAATACACCGGCGGCGTCGTGGCACTGCTCCAGGTGTAGATGTCGACGCCTGGGTGTTGGATGGACACGAAGACCGTCGTGTCATCCGGTGTGAAGAACGGCCCGGTGACCTCGGACCCGTCCGGCCCGCTCAGCAGCGACTTGCCATGGCCGCGCTCTGCACCCTCGACAGGAAAGCCGACCAACGTGTCGTTCCACGCTTCGAGGGTTGTTGGGTCGCACAATGCCGATGGCTGCCCGTCGGTCGACAGGAACATGTTGCCCAACGAATCGAACGACACGTTGTCGACCCGGGCGATGGGACTGACGAACGCTTCGTCGAACCCTGCCCAGAACGTGGTGTTGTCGGGCGTCGTGGTGAGCAGGGCTGGCTGCGGCCGGCTGTTGACCGACACCGAGCCTGTCTTGTTCGGCCGACCGCAGAGCAGGAAGATCTCCCACGTGAAGGTCAGCGCTGCATTGTCGCCCCCTGCCTCGGTGATCTCCAGGATGTGGCCGACGGCGTTACCGCTGATCGAACTGCCGCCCGGGCGTGGGTTCGCAGCATTGCTCTCGGAGCCGGAGTTGCCGGTCATCGCGGCATAGACCTTCTTGGTGACGGGGTTGACCTCGACGTCCTCAGGGCGCGCCATTTTCGTCGCACCAAGGGCCGTGGCGGCTTGACGGGTGCGGATCAGCACGTCGACTTGATCTGTGAAGGTCGGGGTCACGAGCGGTCCAACGCCATGGGTCAGCGGCATCCAGACACCGGTGCCGTCGGCGTTGAACTTGGCAACGTATAGAACGCCCGTATCCAAGAGATTGGCGTTGTTGGCACGAGTCACCGTGTCGACGTTGTTGGCGGTGACGAACTTGTAGATGAACTGGTTGCTCTGGTCGTCGCCGCTGTAGCTGACGAACTTGCCACCGGTGCTCGTGATCCCGGCTGCTGCCTCGTGCTTGAACCGGCCGAGCGCCGTGCGCTTCTTCGGCACGTACGACGGATCGTACGGATCCACCTCGACCACCCATCCGAACTTGAGGTACTCACGCGGTTCCTGGGCGAGGTCGAACCGGGTGTGCCAGCTCTCCCACTTGCGCCCGCTGGCGCCCGCAATCGCGGGGATGCTGCCAAGTGTGGACTTCACGTACGGATCCGTGATGTTCGCTCCAGCGGCTCCGGCGTTGCCGAAGTACTGATCGAAATTCTCCTCGCACGTCAATACGGTGCCCCACGGGGTCGTACCGCCGCCGCAGTTGTTGAGCATGCCCCGAACATCGCGTCCCGTTGTGTCGCGACTGGTCACGAGCCGAGGATCGCCCGCTGCCGGGCCGGTAATCTCCATCTGGGTCTTGGCGTGAATTCTGCGGTTGTACGTGCTCGACGGATCGACGACCCAGGGGGCCAGAGGCCCAGCCCGGTCGACCTTGACGACGGTGCCACCATGGGCGGCCATCTCGACGTTGACCTGTGATTGGGTCGACGTATAGGACTCGAACATCATCGTCGAATCGGTGTATTCGTGGTTGATGAACAGCAAACCCGATGTCGACGAATTGGACCCGAGCGGTAGCGGCATGAACGCGACATAGTCATGGTTGAAACCGCACTGCTTCTCTTGCGCAGCCTGCGTTTGGTTCTGGATGTCGAACGCTGGTGCGCCCGGTACCACTGGGTCACCCCAGGAGATCACGACGTCATGGGTGAAGCCAGCGGCCACGGTGATGCCGTCGGTTCCATTCGGCGGAATGGCGTCGTATGTCAATTCGCCAGTCACGTAGGGACCGACAGCAGCGGCCCCCTTCGCCGAGATCGCTGTCGCGGCAACGGCGCCACCGACACCGGTGACCGCAGCCTTCAGGGCAGTCCGGCGGCCGAAACGCTTGGCAAGGATGTCCTCGAACGACTGCGAGTTATCGAGAGCGTGGACTTCGGGCATGGTGATTCCCCCTGTGGTGGGTGACGGCGTGAATGCAGATGACGGGGGAGATCATCGGTGGCGTAAACGGCCGCAGCGGGAACGCAGAGGGTCTTTGAATTGACGCTTTCATGAACACTGACGATCGTTCGATGAACACCCGGCGACGCCATCGTTGGTCAAGCCGATCGAGTTGCCCGCACGACCGCTGCGATCCGCTCCGAGGACCTGATCCATAGATCAAAGCCGGCGTCGGTATCGCTGACCATCACGGCCACCTCGCTGTCGGGCTCGATCGCATCATGGTGTTCGAGGGTCACCGTGAACGGCGCTCGGAGGTCACGACGAAGAGCCAGATGCTCCTCGACAATCGCCCAGTAGACCGAATTGTTGACGTGGCCGAGCACATCGAAATCGACGAACCGCAGCGGCCAGCTTTGGGTCACGATGTCGACCGCTTCGGCTGGTCCGAGTACAGGTGGCCGACTACGCAAATGTTGACGGGCGCTGATCGTGCGGCCTTGCGCAGCTGCTCCAAATTGCTCGGCGAATCCGGGCGGCACAGCCACCGGCCGCATCGTTGCCATGTCGATGTGGACCCACAGCGTCGCAGCTTGGATCCTGCCAGCGGATCCGTCGGTGCCGGCCATCGAGTACCGCCGCTCGGCCCAGCGTGAACCGAGCCCGCTGCACCACGTGGCAAGTTCCAGCACGTCGAGGTACCGGGGGAACTGCTCGACATGGATCACCGTGCGCCGAGCGACCCACGCTGTCGGGTTCGGGCTGCCGGCATCGCGCGAGTCATCGTTGGCGATGTCCTGCAGGTAGCGGGCACCGGCGTCGAGACGCAATCGACCGTTCGGCGACGAATCAGCCAGTCGCACGCGGCGGGTGGATTCGAACACCCGGCCAACGACCGGTCGATCGAGCAGCGGCTCGTGTTCGAAGCTGGCCTCGAAAGTGTGGTTGCCGTCGGCCATCGACCGCGACCCTAATGGGCCCACGATTTACCGACTCACTTTGCGACGGCTGCGGCCCGCTCTCCACGATCGATGCGCCGCCATGCCGCCCTGCCGGTGTTTTCACCACTGGTGTGACCGCAACGTCCGAATCACCCCAGCTCACAGGGCATATATTCGCACGGTCAGTGCAACAGAAAGCGTCGATTCGCTCTTTCCTCGGCCACTGATTCGTGCGAACCTGACATGAATATGGTTTCGATCGACAGTTTTGTTTTCCGTTTCGATGATCTCAAAGCACTCAGTAGATGATGAAGCCACGCGCCATCTCTGCTGCGATCTGCGCTGCCGCCCTGTGGTCTGGCGCATGTACGAGCGACAACGACACAGACCTCAACCTCGGCACCGAAACACCATCCATCGCGACGACGACGACCCCGGAGTCGACGACCACGACAACCGCTGCCACCCTGGTCCCAGCAGAAACCGTCGCACCATCCACGACGATCGATCCGGCGGTCGACGCCCAGATCCGCGCCGACTTCGAGATGATGCTCAACGCACGTTTGAAGTGCGGCCAAGACCCCGAAAACTGCGACTTCGCCGCCGCCTCCATCCCAGGCTCCCCCGCCGACTTCGGCACGAGAGATCAAGTCGCCTTCGACGTCGAGAACCACCATCGGTCCATCCCAGGCGTTGGCGAATACCAGTGGCGGATCGACGCAGTCGAACTGGACTCTGGTGTTGCATATGTGACGACGTGTGGGTTCGACACCCAGATCGAGTTCGACGTAGGCGATCCGGCCAATCCTGATGATGATCAAGTCATCAACGACGACATCGCTTCGAGTGTCATCGAGTGGCAATTGGGGCAAGTCGATGGCCGGTGGGGGCTTCTCGCAGCCCAGCGCATCAGCAACCTGAAAGGCATTGATTCATGCGGATTCTAAGGCTGTTCCTTGCGATCGGATTGCTCAACTTAGCGTGGGC
>JANOQU010000119.1:0-2096 GCA_031422355.1 Actinomycetes bacterium | reverse complement strand
CGCCGGCGGCGTCACGCCGTTGGGCAGTGGTCCCGGATTGAAGAACGGTTGCAATCGGGAGAAGCGATAGTTGGCACCCTCGTAGTGCAGTGGCTCACCGAGCTGAAAGGAACGAAAGATTGCCCGCAGCGACTCGACGTACTCGCGCATCCGAGTCACCGGTTCGGTCCACGGCACCGAGAACCGACCTTCGATGTTCTGCTTGATCTGGGTACCGAGCCCCAACTGGAAGCGCCCGCCGGAGAACGCGGCAAGGTCCCATGCCCCGTATGCGGTCAACATCGGGCTGCGCGGGAACGCCAGCACGACGCTGGTCCGAACGGTCAGCCGGGTGGTGTGTTCCAACGCGAGCAGTGATGCGGCCAGACCGTCATGCACCGTCTCCGGCACGTGCAGTCCGTCGTAGCCCAATGCTTCGACGCGGCGCGCATAGGCGATGACGTCGCGCAGACCGACCCGATCAGACATTCCTGCGTAGACGCGCACTACGAATCCGAACCTGCGCTTGCGCCAGGCCTGCCGCTCAGCCGGCGCCCGGTCTCGATGATCGATTCGCGCCGGTCGGCAAGACCGCCGCGGTTGAAACCGTCGACCATCCACTGCCTGGCGCGTTCATTCTCGGTTTGCCAGCCCTGCGGTGGCGCGAGATCGGCGACCTCGTCGTACAGCGCAAGAACGGCACGAACGGCGTGCGGCGGATTGGCGGCAATCTGGAGCGCGATCTCTTGCGCTCTGGGCAGCAGTCGATCATGGTCGACCACCTCGTTCACGAGACCCCACTCCAGCGCGGTCGCGGCATCGAGGAAGGCGCCGGACAGGCTGAGCTGTTTGGCCCGACGGATGCCGATCGCCTCTGGCAGCATCACAGTGAGTCCCCAACCGGGGATCACCCCGACCCGGGCGTGGGTGTCGGCAAAACGGGCCCGATCGGATGCGATCAGGAAGTCGCAGGCAAGGGCGAGTTCGAACCCACCGGTCACGGCCGCCCCGTTGATCGCGCCGATCACCGGTGTGGTGTGCGGTGGCAACGCAGCGCGGTACGGCGGGGGAGGTCCTGGCTCTGCACCGCGCTCTCGGCCGGCCAGTTCGCGCAGGTCGAAGCCAGCGCAGAACGCCGGGTCGGCCCCGGTGAGAATGATCGCGAGCACGTCGTCGCGCGCATCGCATTCGGCGACGGCCAGCGGGAACGCTGCGGCGAGTTCTGGATTCAGCGCGTTGCGGGATTCGGGTCGATTGAGCGTGATCGTCGCAATACCCTCAACGACTTCGACGATGACCACCGGCTCTGGCACGCGCCGACCATATCCGTCGAGGACGGCAGGGTCTCAGACGGGCGGACTCAGTCGTGCAGGTCGCGTAGGCGCACCGACAAACAGGTCACGCAACCCTCCAGCTTGATGAACTCGCCGATGTCCACCTCGATCGGTGTGTACCCGAGGTCGCGGAACAGTGCCGCGCTGCGCGGGGCGTCGCTGGACATCAACAATCGGTCGCCGCCAAGCAGCACCACATGCGAGCCCGACTCTTCGGGTGTCGGAACGAAGCGCGGAAAGATCGACGGGTCGTCGATTGCGGGCGGATACCCGATCACCGTGCCGTCGGGCAGCGCAGTCACGGCCGATTTGAGATGGAGAACCTTGCTGAGTGGTACCGCGATGACGGTGGCCCCGATCGGCTCCAGAATCGTCCGCAATTGGCGGATGCCCTCGCCATTGGTCCGCCCGCCACGACCGACGTAGATGGTGGCGGTCCCGTTTGGTCCGGGCACCTTGAGGACATCGCCTCCGTCGAGCGTACCGGGCGGGCGGATCCGGTTGATCGACAAGCCGAGTCGCTCGACGGCCCGTTCAGCGGCGGCGGTCTCGGGCTTGCGGCTGTCGGCGCCCGGGTTGGCGATGACGGCAACGTTGCGGAACACCACCATCGTGTCCTCGATGAACACCGAGTCCGGGCAGTCCTGGGCCGGCGGCACCTCGATGATCTCCCAACCGTGGTTGTCCATAATGTCGACGTAGTTCTGCCACTGGAGAACGGCCAGGTCATAGTCGACTGGCGAGCGGTCGATGTGAGTGACGATCCCCTGAGCGAGAAGTGGG
>JANOQU010000118.1:0-3807 GCA_031422355.1 Actinomycetes bacterium | reverse complement strand
CCGCCGCACCCGAACCCAACTTTGACGCACAGCCGCTTCACACGGGCAGCCGTGGGCAGTTGGTCTCACTGCCGTTCGTGATGGTGACACTGTGCACGTTCGCGTATTTCACGGCACTCGGCACGTTGCTCACGACCCTACCGACCTACATCGAGGACGATCTCGGTGGCGGCGGGTTCGCCATCGGTCTCTCCGTCGGCGTGTTCTCGGTCTCTGCCGCAATCCTGCGACCATGGGCCGGCCGTCTCGGCGATCGGAAGGGCCGTCGGGTCCTTGTTGTCGGTGGATGCCTGATCGTGTCGGTGTCGGTCGCCTCCTACGCAATCGTCGACAGCCTGGCCATGCTGATCGTGCTGAGAGTCATCAGCGGAATCGGCGAGGCCGCTGTGTTCGTCGGCGCGGCGACAGCGGTCCAGGACCTCGCGCCCCCGGAACGACGCGGTGAGGCTGCTTCGTATTTTTCCGTTGCGCTCTACGCGGGTCTGGCTCTCGGTCCGCCGCTCGGCGAGTTCGTGGTCGATGCCGACGGCTATACGACGATGTGGTTCGTTGCCGGCGGGTTGGCGCTCGTTGCTGCAGTACTGGGCTTGATGACGCCGATCGGCGACATCTCGGATCATCGACCGGACACGTTCCTCAACCACGCCGCCTTGAAGCCCGGCGTCGTGCTTTTCCTCGGACTGATGCCGTTCACCGTCTTCGCGGCGTTCCTCGCGGTCTACGGAAAGAAGGTCGGTTTCGATGAGGTTGGACCGGTGTTCGCCGTCTACGCCGGAGGTGTCCTGCTGATTCGCATCTTCGGTGCGCGGCTTCCGGATCGGCTCGGCTGGCGGATTGCATCGGCGGTCGCCCTGGTCGCGGCGACGACTGCCGGGTTGATGTTCGCCCTCTGGGCGTCGGTGATCGGCGTGTACGTGGCAGCGATCGCGCTCAGCATTGGGCAGTCGTTGCTGTTCCCTGCGTTGTTCTCTGCAGTAGTCAACAATGCGCCGGACGAGGAACGCAGCCACGCCGTCGGAACGTTCTCGGTCTTCTTCGATTTGTCGGGTGGCGTCGGCGCACCTCTGCTCGGTCTCGTGGTAAGTGTCTCGTCCGAACGCGGCGCATTTGCTGTTGCTGCTGGTCTGTCAACCGCGGGATTCCTCGCCTTGCGCACGTTGCGGGCCAGCGAGGACAGGCGCGTTTCCGCTGCTGCGCCGTCCGGGTAGGCACAGCAACAGGCAGGCCGCTCCGGCCGCAAGCAGCGACGCGACCAGGATTGCGAGCTTCGCGTTCGACTGCTGAAGTGGATCTGTGAAGGCGAGCTCGGTGATGAACAGGGCGACGGTGAAGCCGATACCTGCGGCGGTACCGATCCCGAGGATTTGGCGTGGCGAGGAATCCTCTGGAAGATCGGCGATACCCGCTCGAACGGCCAGACGTGTGGCGACGACCACGCCGATTGGTTTACCGGCCAACAGCCCGAGCAGCACGCCCCATGTGATTGGCGACCGCACAGCATCCGCCAAACCATCGGCTGAGATCTTGATCCCGCTGTTGGCGAGCGCGAAGATCGGCACGATCACGTAACTGGTCCACGGATGCAGGACGTGTTGCAGCCATTCGACAACCGAAACAGAACTCTTCGCGAGTTGACTCGTCGTACGCGCCGCATCGGCATCGGACAGGTCCATCAATTCGTCGACGTCGATGAAGTCGGCCTGCAGACGAGGCGTCGACGGCGCCAACAACCCCATCGCAACGCCGGCCAGGGTCGGGTGGATGCCGCCCTCATGCATGCTGAGCCAGACGACGGTCCCGATGCCGACGTACAACCAGGTCGATTGAATCCCGAGTCGTCGCACAGCGATGGTGAGCAACAAGCCGGCTGCGGCCGCAGCGAGCCATCCCCACAGGATTCCGGTCGAATACACGGCAGCGATGATCACGATGGCGCCGATGTCGTCGACGATGGCGAGGCCGAGCAGGAACGCCCGCAGCGACGACGGGATTCGGCTGCCAGCGACAGCCAGAACGCCGACTGCGAGGGCGATATCCGTGGCCATCGGAATCGCCCAGCCGCGAGGCTCTGTTGTCCCAGCGATTGCGAGGTACACCAACGCTGGCACGACCATGCCGCCGACTGCGGCAGCGCCAGGGAGCAATGCCGCGCGGCGCGACGACAGATGGCCATCGGTCAGTTCCCGTTTGATTTCCAGGCCGACCACGAGGAAAAAGATCGTCATCAGTCCGTCGTTGACCCAATGGCGCACATCCAGATCGAGGACGTGCCCTGCGACGGAGATGGATGCCCGGCTGGCCCACAGATTGTCATAGGAGGCTGACCATGGCGAGTTGGCCCAGACCAGCGCAATGAGCGCACCCGCCGCCAGCAGGATCGCCCCGGACGCCTCGGTCGCGAGGAAATCCCGTAGCGGCGACAGCATCCTGACAAATGGTGAACGGGGTGGTCGACGGGCGCGGTCCATGGAAGTCTCCTGATTCCGCCGACCAGACTTCCCGGCACTCCGCTGCTCACCGTACCCCCGACCGTTACCCCCAAGACGGCGGAGCAGTGGGTTTACACGCCGTTCACAGAGAGTGAACGCTGAGGAAATCCCTCGTCCATAGGGTTTCCGGCTGATGCTGAATCTGCCTGAACGTGCGCGACCAGCAATGCAGCGGCGAATCTGATGCTTGCAGCGACGGAGGGTTTAGACCTCGCCAGGCTTCTGCTCGACCTGCTGATCCTGCTGGCTGCAGCAAAGATCGGCGCTGAAGTTGCCGAGCGGTTCAGGTTGCCTTCGGTGCTCGGCGAGATCACCGCCGGAATCCTGATCGGGCCATCAGTGATCGACGCCTTGACTCTGACGGGCGACCGTGGCGTCTCGATCGGCGTGCTTGCCGAGATCGGTGTGCTGCTGCTGTTGGTGCAGGTCGGTATGGAGATGGACCTTGGCGAACTTGGCAAGGTCGGCAAGGCATCGATGCTCGTGGCGGTCATCGGGGTCGTCGTGCCGTTCGTCGGTGGTGCGGTCGCCGGCGTGGCGATGGGCGAAACGACCAAGACAGCAATCTTTCTCGGCGCAGCGTTGACGGCCACCAGTGTTGGAATCACAGCCCGTGTTTTCGGAGATCTACGAGCGCTCGCCACGACGGAAGCACGAATCGTTGTCGGCGCAGCCGTGGCCGACGATGTGCTTGGACTCGTCATCCTGACGGTCGTCGTCAAAGTCGTCACGGGAGCCAGCGTGGGCGTGGCAACGGTGGCCGGCACGCTCGGCCTCGCGATCGGGTTCCTTCTGCTGACCGGCATCGTTGGCCTCCTCATTGTCCCCAAGGTTCTCAACGTCGTCAATCGTCACGCCAGCTCCGGTGCAACGGTGGTGGTCGCAGGCTTTGCGCTCGTGCTGCTGTTCGCAGAATTGGCCGACGCTGCCAAACTCGCGTTCATCATCGGCGCGTTCATGGCCGGGTTATCGCTCGGCCGGAGTGATCACCACGAGCGAATCGCCCATGACTTGGGCTCCGTCGGCAACATCTTCATCCCCGTTTTCTTCGTCCAGATCGGGATCAACGCAGACATCGCCGCAATGACAAAGCCAAGCGTTGTCGGCCTAGCCGCGGTCCTCACCGTTGTCGGCATCGTCGGCAAACTGCTCGCTGGACTCGGCACAGCGGGCACCCGTGCTGACAAGTTGTTGGTCGGGATCGGAATGGTCCCGCGCGGGGAAGTTGGATTGATCTTCGCCAGTATCGGCCTGACCACTGGAGTGCTCGACAAGGATCTCTACGGCGCGCTCTTGGTGGTCGTATTGGTCACGACGC
>JANOQU010000117.1:0-1639 GCA_031422355.1 Actinomycetes bacterium | reverse complement strand
GCTCGGCCAATTCGATCGACTCGGAGTAGCTGGCGGAAACGAGATCGGCGTACGTCGTGGCGACAGCGAGCAGATCTTGCTCAGACGCCGGTCCTGCTTCGGCAGCGGTCGCATCCGCCGGGGTCGGTGACGAATCGGCCTCGTCAGAGCTGCACGCCGCGAACGACAACAGTCCAAAGACGACGAAGCAAGCAGTGCTCTGGCGATGACGCATGCGATGAATATAGCCCGGTGTTAGGTTTACCTATCAACTTCTGGAGTACTCCCCTTGGAGCGCGTCTGAGCAGGCCAGTGGATGGCCATTCGATCGCAATGCTCCGGATCGTGTTCGGCGTCATCGGCGCGTTCAGCATGATCCGGATCCTGGCCAATGGATGGGTCGACTCTCTGTACGCCGGGCCCGCTAGACATTTCACATATCCGGGCCTGAGGTGGGTCCAGCCACCGCCGGGCGCCGCGATGTATGTCCTGGTCTGCGTCGTTGCCCTCGCGTCGCTCGGCATCGCCGTTGGTTGGCACTTTCGAATCTCGATGACGGTGTTCTGGTTGGGTTTCGGCTGGATCGAATTCATCGACGTGACGACGTACCTCAACCACTACTGGTTCGTCTGGCTTGCCGGGCTGCTGATGTTGTTCGCTCCGGTGACGAACGAGTTGGCGCCCCGATCCAATCGGCAACCGATCGCGCTCGGCTGGGTCTGGATGTTCAGGTTCCAGATCGCTGTCGTCTACTGCTTTGCCGGACTGGCAAAGCTGCACAGCGACTGGCTGGTCCACGCGATGCCGCTTCGGCTGTGGCTGCCGACTCGCACCGACGTACCCGTCATCGGCGCGATTCTCGACGAGCGCTGGGTGGCATACGCGTTCAGTTGGGCGGGCGCGGCATTCGACTGCACGATCGTTGGATTCCTGCTGTGGCGGCGGACCCGCCTCTTCGCGTGGTTCGTCGTCATTGCCTTCCACATCGCGACCTTGAGACTGTTCTCGATCGGCGTGTTCCCGTGGCTGATGATCGGAGCCACCACAGTGTTCTTCGATCCGTCGTGGCCGCGGGCCTTGGCCCGACCGTTGCGCCGTGTATCAGTTGAGACGTCTCCAGGACTGGGTGGTCTGGCGCCACGGCCCAGATTCGCCGTGTGGATCGCGATGATCTGGGTCGCGCTCCAGATCCTGATGCCACTGCGTCATCTGGCGATCGGCGGCGACGCACGATGGACGGGCGAAGGCTATCGATGGTCGTGGAATGTGCTGCTGACCGAGCGCGGCGGCGACGTGTCGTTCAGGATCACCGACACCGCCAACGGTCGCACGTGGACGACTGCGGCGGTCGATCGGTACACGCCGTTGCAATGGAAGGCAATGGCGACCGATGCGGAACTGATTCGCCAAGCGGCCCATTCGCTCGCCGACGACTACGCATCCGAAGGCATCGACGTCGAGGTTCGAGTCGATGCTTTCGTGTCATTGAATGGCCGCCGTGCAACTCGGTTGATCGACCCAACCGTGGACCTCGCCCGTCAACCGTGGCGCTTCGGCCACCAACCCTGGATCCTGCCCGGCCCCGCCGCCCCCCCCCCCCGACCCCCCCCACCCCCGGGGGGGGGCCGGGGCGGGAGCGCCGGCGGCGAGGTTTGTTGCC
>JANOQU010000116.1:0-1995 GCA_031422355.1 Actinomycetes bacterium | reverse complement strand
GGCGTCACAGCATTCGGAATCAGCGGGCCGTTCTGGGGCCTCGCCGCAGGTCTCGTCTTTCACGGCGTCAATCGGTTTCGCTCACCTCCAGCCGCGCTCTGAATCGGCGGCCATTCGCAGGTTTGGAGGTGCCGTTCGGGTCCCGCCCCCGTTGCCGCTTGCACGATCGTGCCCCAGAGGGATCGATCCTGCAAGCCCGGCTCGTTAAGGCTCGGTGTACTCGGCCGCTGGTCGTACGAGTCCCTACTTGTATCCCTGCATGATGTGTTCGATCCACCAAGCGGGGGCGGCGGCCATCAACTGGCCAAGGTCGACGTAATCCCACCAGCGTTCGACCAGACCGTTGCGAACCTCGTGAACGCTGCAGAACCGAACCAGGTGATGTTCGCCTGTGTTCCAAAACCATTCCTCGGAGTGTTCGGTGAAGACGATGTCGCCCTTCGCGACCATCGGACCCCCGTGCAGCACGTACTGTTCGAGCGGCCCGATGCCAAGTCGCAGCCGTGAGGCGACCTCGACCGGCCCGATTGCGCCGGTGTCGCCACCGATCACGGGCACGTCGATGTATTGCCCAGTGGGACTGAACAGGGCGCCGACTCCGTCGAAATCGCGTTCACCCAGACAATGCCATAGTTGCTTGATCAGGGCGAGATTGGCCGTTTCGTTGCCGGACGCGCCGGGCGGTGTGTAGTCACTCATCGGCGGGACCTTATTCAGGTCGCGTTGGCAACGACGAAGCTGACGACTGTCGTGGCACTGCCGCCGACGTTGAGGGTCGCGAACTTCGATGCTCCGTCCACCTGATACTCGCCGGCATCATCGACCACCTGTTTGGCCGCGTCGAGCAACATTCGGACGCCAGTCGCCCCAACGGGGTGTCCGAGGCCGATCAGTCCGCCGCTTGGGTTGATGGGCAGCGCTCCGTCGTGGGCGATGGTGCCGTCTTCGATTGCCTTCCAACTCTCTCCCGGCGCCGTCAGACCGAAGTGGTCGATCGCCATGTACTCCGTCATCGAGAAACAGTCGTGGGTTTCGATTCCATCGATCTCGTGCACGTCGGCAACGCCGGCACGAGCGAACGCGTCGGTGATCGCCTCACGAACGTGGGGGAGGACGTACGCCTGGCCGTAGCTCCGTTGGACTTTGGCGTCAAAGCTGAGCGACGCGGTGCGATGGCCCCAACCGGTGATCCGGGCGAGTGAATCGAGAGAACGCCCGTGGAGCGCGCAGTGTGCCGCTGCGAATTCTTCCGAAGCAAGTACAACGCCTGCCCCACCATCGGTGACCTGGCCACAGTCCTGACGCCGGACCCGCCCCTCGATCACGGGGTTGGCGTGGTCGTCCTCGGTAAAGCTTCGCTCGTCGAACTGCCAGGCGCGGGTATGCGCATTCGGATTCCGCTTGCCGTTGCCGAGATTGATCTTGGCGATCGCTGCGAGGTGTTCGTACTGCACGCCGTATCGCTCGTCATAGGTGTCGATCAGACGGTCGAACATATGCGGCCACATGTAGCGACAGTCTTGGCCCTCATGGCCAATCCATGCAGCGGCGCCCAGGTACTGCGCAGCAGTGTCGCCTGGAACATTGCGCTGTTGTTCGGCCCCGATCACGAGCGCCGACTCATATCGGCCGGCCTCGATCTCGGCCATCGCGGCAAGGATTGCGATGCTTCCCGATGCGCAAGCCGCCTCGTGACGTGCTGCAGGGACGCCCCAGAACCCGTGATCCACGGTTGCCGGCATTGCACCGAGTTGGCCCTGTCCGGTGAACAGTTGCCCGAACGCGTTGCCGACGTGGATCGTCTGGATCTCGGAAGCGTCGACACGCGCATCGACCAAGGTGTCAGCGACAACCTCTGCGAACAGATCGCTGATCTCCAGCCCTTCCCGAGCGAAGTTACGAGCGAAGTCCGTCTGGGAACCGCCGAGCACGTACACCGTTGTCATCCCCGAAGTCTCGCACCCATCCCCACCCCCACCACCGTCTGCGGCAGCG
>JANOQU010000115.1:0-6739 GCA_031422355.1 Actinomycetes bacterium | reverse complement strand
GGACTTGCTGCCCTCGCGCAGACCGACCACCACGGGCACGCCCGACTCCTTCAGGTTGAGCGCGTGGGCGTGGCCCTGCGATCCGTAACCGATGATTGCGACCTTGCGGTTGCGAATGATCGACGAATCAGCGTCCGCCTCGTAGTACACCTTGGCTGCCATCAGTTTGCTTTCCCTTTCACAGCGCGAAGTCGTGCTTCGCGGTCCAGTTTGGGCAGCGCGACCCGACCGGTGCGCTGCAATTCCACGATGCCGTAGCCGCGCAGAAGATCTTCGAAATCGTCGAGCTTGTCCGGGTTTCCGTCCAAGCTGACCGTGATCGCTTCGACTCCGACGGCCAGAATTTTGCCCTCGAAGATGTTAGTGAGTTCAACGACCTGCCCACGATTCTCCGATGTCACCCGCACGGTTGCGAGCAACAGTTCGCGCTCCACGCTGCGGCGGGGATCCAGTTCGCTGATCTTGACGACCTCGATCAGCTTGAACAGTTGCTTGACAACCTGTTCGACGGGGGCCGATTCCACGTCGACGACGATCGTGATCCGGCTCAGCGCGTCGTCTTCCGTCGGAGCGACGGCCAGCGAGAAGATGTTGTACCCACGGCGGGCGAACAGGCTGGCCACCCGGGCAAGGACACCCGGCCGGTTCTGAACCAGCACGCTGAGGATGTGATACGTGGGTTGGTTGGTGGCGCTAGAAACACTCATCGCAGGAACTCCTTGCGGGCCATCTGGGCTGGGGGCAGCAGAACGTCGTCGTTGCCGAATCCGGCTGGCACCATCGGGAACACCTTCTCTGATGCGGCAACTCGGAAGTCGACAACGACCGGGCGGTCATCGACGCTGTTCGCCTTGTCGATCGCCGGCTGCACTTCCTCCGGAGAATCGACTCGGATGCCGACGCAACCCATCGCCTCTGCCCACTTGACGAAGTCGGGCGTGTCCGGCGACAGGTAAACCTCGGAGTAGCGCTCTTCGTAGAACATCTCCTGCCACTGGCGAACCATGCCGAGGTAGCTGTTGTTGAGGATCGCGACCTTGACCGGGATTCGTTCGGTGCTGGCGGTGACCAGTTCCTGAGCCGTCATCTGGAAACAACCGTCGCCATCGATTGCCCACACCGTTGCTTCCGGGCGACCGACTTTGGCGCCGATGGCCGCTGGAACGCTGAAGCCCATCGTGCCGAGACCACCAGAGTTGACCCAGGTGTAGGGCTTTTCGAACTTCCAATACTGCGACGACCACATCTGGTGCTGGCCAACGCCGCTGATCAGGATCGTGTCTTCTGGCGCGCTGTCGCGCAGTTTCTCCAGACAGAACTGGGGCTTCAACGCCTCGCCCGGCTCGCTCTGTTCGTAGCTGAGCGGGAACTGCTCGCGCCAACCACTGACCCGACTCTTCCAGACCCCGGTGTCGGCTTGCACTGCGCCGCCGTTGAGAAGATCCCTGATCGCCTTGATCAGTTCTTCGATCACCAGGCGACAATCGCCCACGATCGGCACATCCGGGCGACGAACCTTGCCCTGCTCGGCCGGGTCGATGTCGACATGGATGATCTTGGCCTCTTGGGCGAACGCTGAAACCTTGCCGGTGATCCGGTCGTCGAAGCGCGCCCCGAGCGCAATCAGCAGGTCACTCTTTTGCATCGCTGTGATCGCCGTTGCGTTGCCGTGCATACCCGGCATTCCCAGGCACAGAGGGTGACTGTCGGGGAATGCGCCGCGGGCCATCAGCGTGGTGACCACATGGATCTGGGTCAGTTCGGCCAGTTCGCGCAATGCCTCGGCGGCACGGGCCTTGAGGACACCGCCACCGACATACAGGATCGGCCGCTCGGATTCCAGGATCAGCTTCGCGGCCTCCTTGATCATCCGTGGGTGCCCCTTGGTGTTCGGGCGGTAGCCGGGCAGGCTGTCCAGCACCTCGGCATCGGTGGGCCAGTACCACTCCATCGTGTTCGTCAACACGTCTTTGGGGACGTCGATCAGAGTCGGGCCTGGGCGGCCAGTCGTCGCGATCAGGAACGATTGGCGGATAGCCATCGGCAGATCCTGCGCGGTCATCACGAGTTCGTTGTGCTTGGTGACGCTTCGGGTGATACCGACGGTGTCGCACTCCTGGAACGCATCGGTGCCGATCGCGGTGGTGGGCACCTGGCCGGTGATGCACACCATGGGGATGCTGTCCATGTAGGCATCGCACAGGGGTGTCACCATGTTCGTTGCCGCGGGGCCACTGGTGACCAGCGCGACTCCGGGCCGACCCGTGACGTGGGCATACCCTTCAGCCATATGGCCGGCACCCTGTTCGTGACGAACGAGGATGTGGCGGATGCTGCTATCGAGCAGCGGATCATATGCAGGCAGGATGCAGCCACCGGGTAGGCCAAAGATGACCTCGGTGTTCTCCATCTCGAGACCTTTGATGAGGGCCTGGGCCCCTGTCATCTTCACGTTGACTCCTCTTGACCTGACGACTTGAAATCTTGAACTGACCTGAAACGTGCCCTAAAAACGAAAGAACCTCCCGTCTGGGAGGTTGGTCGGCACAGACGGCGAGAAGCCGTTGCGCCTACGTGAGTACTACGAGAATGCTGTTGAGAGAGCAGTGAACGCGCAACACGGCAGCGATTGTGCCATGCAGCCTGCCCGATTGCAACCGCCCGAGCGACAATGTCCTCAACTCCCCAAGACCGTGAACCCAAGGGCGCGCAGGTTCGAGTCGATGTCAGTCGCCCCGGTCCTCGTCCAAGACGTCCATGGCCGACCGATCCGCCGTGAACCGCTGAACCGGGGGGAGCCCGCCCGAGGAACTCGTGAGACGGCCGGCATCGCTGAGTGAGCGCAGGGCTGCCATTGCGTCGCGGGCTCGGTCCGCCGGGACGAACAAGTGATCATGGTGAAAGCCGGCGATCACGTTGCACGAGATGCCGACGTCGCAGAGCGCACCAGCCACGGCGGCCGTGAGGCCGACGGCTTCCAACGACGAGTGCACAGTCAGCGTGATCCGAGCCATCAGCGATGGGTACCGCAGACGCATCGCAGTCGCGTCCTCGTGGGACAGCACCAAGGTGGTGCCTTCGTCCTCGCGTACGAATGCGATCGCCGTCGCCAGTTCGTCACGGGTCGGCGGTCGGTCGATCGTGCAGAACACGAAGACACCGTCGTGCAAGATCGGCTCCATCGTCAGCAGCAAGGTCAGCAGATTCGTCTCACCGGTCATTGGTTCAGGCTCCTTCGATCGAGAGAGTAGCGACCCGTCACCATGTGTCGACGTTGGGGCGCTTCTTCGGCCTGGCTGACCAACCAGGCCGGGGCGGGATCGAGCGAAGAATGGTGGCGATCCAGCGGCGAGTGTCGGCCGGATCGATCACATCGTCGATCTCGAAATGTGACGCCGTGTTGACCGCCTTGCCGTGTTCGTACATCCGGTCGACCATCTGCTGGAACAGTTCGGTGCGCGCCGCCTCGTCGCCCACGGCGGCAAGTTCTTTGCTGTACCCCAGTCGAACGGCACCCTCGAGACCCATCCCGCCGAACTCGCCCGTCGGCCAGGCCACGGTCGCGATCGGGGCTTTGGTGCTGCCGCCCAGCATGGCCTGGGCTCCGAGGCCGTAGCACTTGCGGGTCACTACGCCGATCAACGGAACCGTGATGTTGGCGCCCGTCACGAACAGTCGGCTGCAATGGCGCACGAGTGCCGTCGCCTCGACCTCTGGGCCGACCATCATCCCCGGCGTGTCGCACAACGACACGATCGGGATGTCGAACGCGTCGCACAGTTGGATGAACCGGGCAACCTTGTCCGCGCCGTCGCTGTCGATTGCACCCGACAGGTGATTCGGGTTGTTGCCGATGACGCCGACGGCGATCCCTTCCACCCGGGCGAATGCCGTGATCATTCCCAAGCCGAAGTCGCGCCTCAGTTCAAGGACCGACCCCGAATCGAACAGGGCGTCGACAACGTTACGGACGTTGTAGCTGCGCTTGCGATCCTCGGGGATGACGTGGCGCAACTCGCGCTGGTCCGCGCATGACCAATCGGCAACAGGACCCTGGAAGTAGCAGAGGTACTGCTTGGCGACAGCGACCGCTTCGGCCTCGTTGGCGACGACGACATCGACGACGCCATTCGAACGCTGGACCGAGACCGGCCCGATGTCTCCCGGCGCGAACACGCCGAGCCCGCCACCTTCGATCATCGCTGGTCCGCCCATACCGATGTTCGAATCCTCCGTCGCAATCACGACGTCGCAACAGCCCAGGATTGCCGCGTTTCCAGCGAAGCAATAACCCGCGTTGATTCCAACGATCGGGACGGCACCGCTGAGTTGGGCGAACCAGAGGAACGCAAGACAATCGAGCCCACTGACGCCCGTACCGTCGGTATCGCCGGGGCGCCCGCCGCCGCCTTCGGTGAAGAAGACCACGGGAAGCCGCAGCGTTTCAGCGACTTCGAACAGTCGGTCCTTCTTGCGGTGGTTCTGCAAACCCTGCGTTCCGGCGAGAACCGTGTAGTCGTAAGACACGGTCACGATCTGCGCGGCATGCCCGCTGAACCGGTCGCCGTTGACGGTGCCGATTCCGCCGATCATGCCGTCGGCAGGCGTGCGCTCGATCAGGTCCTCGATCGTCCGTCGACGGCGTTGGGCCGCGATTGCCAGTGGCCCGTACTCGACGAACGAGCCCACGTCGAGTAAATCTTCGACGTTCTCTCGACACGTTCGGCGACCGACCTTGCGGCGTCGCTCGACCGATTCAGGGCGGGCCGAGTCGAGTCCGATCTCGTGTCGAGCGACCACTTCCGAAAGGTCCGGTCGAACTCGGCCAAGGTCGATTGAAATCTCTGCAACCTCCTCAGCGGCCGCGTCGTCACGTTCTTCCACAGTGATCAGGATCTGGTTCGGCATCACCGTCGCGCCCTGATCGACCAGAACAGCAGTGACCATGCCGGCGACGGCGACCTTGACGTCGTGCAGCATCTTCATACTCTCCAGCACCACGACCGTCTGCCCGGCTCTGACGATGTCGCCAACTGCGACCGACACGGCCACGGCCGTTCCCTGCATCGGTGAGTGGACCTCGATCATCTGCCCGCTGCGACCCATGCGGTCAGTGTTGCACGACGTTCATCCACGATCGGCAGCCTGCGTGGCACGAACCACGCCCTTGTTCCCGCGTTGTGCCACCCCTTGGCACACATCGGCACCGAGGGCGTGAAACGTGTCAGGGCGATTGCCGGCGCGTCAGGGGGCGGAGGAGGTGAGGACACGAACCGCTTCGGCGTACGCGAGGAATGCGTCCTGTTGAGATTGGCTCACCGGATCCTTGGCGACGTCGATTCGGATCGTCGAAATGTGGCGGCCCTCTTGGCGCACGATCGCCGCGCCGTAGCGATTGACCAACGTCGGGGCATTCTTGGGCACGATCGCCCATGCGAATGCCACGACGTTGGATCCGGCGACCAGGAATTCGGAGCTGCGGTCGTTGACGGTGACCTCGAACTGTTTGCCGTTGATGGTGACGGTCGACGATGTACTCATACACGCCGTGATGTCGTTTGCCAGCGAGACCAGACTCGCAACGGCATCGTCAGCGGTGGCGTAGAGGGCGAGGTCCTCGCGCACCTGGAAGCCGCCTGCATCGACGTACTGATTGCGGACCCCAAGGATTGACGTATCAGGCGCAACTTGACAGCTGACTCGCACCGCGGGTTCGGGGGCCATCTGCTGGACATCACGACCAAGCGTGGCTGTGACATCGACGAACGGAAGCAGGAACGCGCGCAGTTCGTCCTCGGTCACGATCTCGGGGACCTGGTCGGCCAACAACGTTGTCGGCGTTGCGACCGAGTCATCCGTTGCCGTCGAGGTTGCCGGTGAGGTCGCGGGTGTTGGCTTGGCCGAGACTGGGGCCGAGACCGGAACAGCCGTGGAGGTCTCCGAAGAGGTCGATCCGCCGTCATCTGATCCACCGAAGGCGACGATGGCGCCGACGACCGCAAGGACTGCCACGACGCAGGCTGCGATCACCAGATTGCGCTTCGAACCGGTCGAGCCCGCCGAACCCTTTGGCCCGGTCGCCGAAGCAACGACGGGCGCCGATTCGACGGCGGTCGGTTGCGATGGCGGCTTGGCGGTGCCAGCCACCGGTGCTGGTGGGGCGAGATCAGCCGGGGGGCGGGGCTGGCGGAGCGGGGCGGGCGGGCTCGACGGGATCCGGATGCCTGCCTCTGTCGCAGCGTTCGGGCGGATCGCCTGCGATGCGCCGAGTGCGACCGCAGATTTCGGGTCACCGCGGCGGCTGACCTTGATCATCGGGAACGCCTCTTGGACCATCTGTTCCACGATCGGCGAGCGGGTCGAACCGCCGACCAAATAGATCCCAGCCAGTTGCAGTGGGTCAGCGCCTGCTTCCGTGACGCATCGCGCCAACAACGAAATGGTCTCTTCGATGTACGGCCGAACCAGTGTCTCGAACTCTTCCCGAGTGACCCGTTGGTGAACCAAGCCCGACGGAATGGCAATGGCGATATCGACGTAGTTCGATGTCGACAGTGTCTCTTTCGCGCGGCGGACTTCTCGCCGAAGGTTGACCGCCGCCGCGCTCCACTGCGGATCATCGCCGACGACCAATGACTCACGAGTGTCGTCGGGAAGTTTTTCGACGATGAACTCGAACAGGATCTCGTCGAACAGTTCACCGCCGATGGTCTGATCGCCACCGGGGCGACCGGCTCGG
>JANOQU010000114.1:0-1873 GCA_031422355.1 Actinomycetes bacterium | reverse complement strand
AGTTTTCGCGCGGCGGCGCAGCTCGGGATGCAGGCGGGTGATCAGCTTCATCACGAACGCCGGCGGCGGCGCCTTGGGTTTGGATCCGGGCTTTTCGCCAACCGCCAGCGGGCGCATGTACAGGCAGCCGTGGACGAACTTGGCCTGCACGGTCAGCAGCGGCAGACCGTAGCGCTGCATCGGCTCGACGATGCCGGCTTCGAATGCCCGTTGATAGGTGTTGCGCAGAAAGGGCGAGAGGGGTCGGAGTCCGTGGTGGGTGGTCTCGAGTTCCCATTGGCCTGGCGCTGGTGGCTCGAACGTCACGGCGGCTGATGCGGTGTTGGTGATGTGGTCGATCATGGTGCCCCCTTGGTCTGCTCGCGACTTAATCATGTCAGTCGACTGCTGTCAATACAGAGTATTGTCATTATGACGAAAGTCTGCCAGGATGGCCGCGGAGGAACTATGAGCGAATCACCGCAACCACCCACGAGCAAGCCCTATGCGTCCGCGTTGCGCGACCGCCAAATGGCCCAGACTCGAGAGTTCATTCTCGACGCGGTGACCACGCTCGTCGGCGATCGACGTGTCGACGAGGTGACCACCCGTGACATCGCTGCGGCCGCGGGGGTTTCGGAGCGCACGGTGTATCGGCATTTTCCGGATCGCGACGCCATGCTCGGAGGATTGAGCCAGCGATTGAATCATCTCGATGGCGTCAAACCCACGTTCGGGTTCGGGACCCTCGATGACATCGCTCCCACCTGCCGTCGCCTGATGGAGGTGCTCGACAGGAACTACGTCGCTGCCCGTGCCGAGGCAGTGTTCAACGCCGACCCGCGCCGCTTCGCGGCCGACACCCAGGCCAACACCCGCGAGATGCGCGAGATACTGGCCAAGGGGCTTCCGGAACTCGACGAACGCGAACAACTACGCATCGCCGCCGTGATCCGCTGTCTGGTGTCCACGCAGGCGTGGTTGCGGATGCGCGAGGAGTTCGGTGTACCCGGCACCGAGTCCGGACCAGTGGTGGCGTGGGTGATCGACACCATCATCCGCGAGCTCCGCTCCGGCAACACGCCCGCAGCGACGTAACGGTGACCCCCAACGTCCACCGACGTTGGGGGCCAGTTGCTCGCGAGCGGGAGGCTCAGGTGCCGATGATTCCGCCGTCGTCCTTTGTCACGATGACGGTGCTCGACCGCGGTCGTCCTTGACCGAGCGCCCTCTTATCTGGCCAGTTGCTGATGGCTTGTTCGAACCCGGGAACTGTCGTGAAGGCGAGTGATTCCCCAGGGTGCTGGATGTCGACGAACATGGTCCGTTGATCAGGCGTGGTACAGACGCCGGTCACCTCGCATGTTTTCGGGCCAACGAGGAACCGCCGAACTTCCTTGGTGGTCGGGTCAGCCGCGACCATCACTGCGTTCGGCATGTTGACGTACGCGCCGACACCGGGGACGGACATGTCGGTCTGTATCCAGATTCGACCATCGGGGTCGGCCCAGATGCCATCGGGTGAACCGAAGATCGCGCCGTTGATGTTGCCACCGGGCTGATAGCCGTTGAGGTTGGCTGGGTTCGTTGGGTCGCCGGCGAGGATGAAGATGTCCCACGTGAACGTGAGTGCATCGGCGTCGCCATTCTCGCTCCAACGCACAATCGATCCATACTGGTTGCCTGTGCCCGACGACGACCGCGGGTTGGCTTCGTCGACGACTGAATTTGGGTTCTCCGCCGGGTCGAGGGTAGAGCGACCACGACGGCTGTTGTTCGAGAGTGTGACGTAAACCTGGCCGTCGGGAGCGACGGTGACCCACTCTGGTCGGTCCATCTTGGTGGCACCGACGAGGTCGGCCGCCACCCGCGCATGCACCAGGATGTCGTCGAT
>JANOQU010000113.1:0-2418 GCA_031422355.1 Actinomycetes bacterium | reverse complement strand
AACAACCCCAAGGTCGCCCCGCTGCTCGAGGAGATGCCGTTCATCGAGATCGTGCCCGGCGACCTTGCAGACCTTCCATCGCTCGTCAAGGCGCTGACCGTCGCCCAACCCGACGAGGTTTACAACCTCGGAGCGATTTCGTTTGTGGCGATGAGCTTCAACCAGGCCGAGTTGACCGCAAACATCACTGGCCTCGGGGTATTGCGGATGCTCGAGGCGATCCGGATGGTCGGTGGCAGTGAGAACAATCCGATTCGTTTCTACCAGGCTTCGTCATCGGAGATGTTCGGCAAGGTCCGTGAGACCCCGCAGACCGAGCTCACGCCGTTTCACCCGCGGTCCCCGTATGGATGCGCCAAAGTGTTCGGTCACGACATCACGGTCAACTACCGCGAGAGCTACGGAATGTATGCGTGCAGCGGCATATTGTTCAACCACGAAGGCCCCAGGCGCGGTCTGGAATTCGTAACCCGCAAGGTGACGAACGCGGTCGCTCGGATCAAACTCGGCCTGCAAAAGGACATCGTGCTCGGCAACATCGACAGCAAGCGCGATTGGGGCTTCGCTGGCGATTATGTGAAGGCGATGTGGCTGATGTTGCAGCAATCAGAGCCCTCTGACTATGTGATCGCAACGGGCACGATGCACAGCATCGAGGATTTGATTCAGCATGCGTTCGCCGAGATCGGTGTCGAGGACTGGCAGTCCCACATCCGCCAGGATCAGCGTTTCTTCAGGCCCGCAGAAGTCGACTTGTTAATTGGCGATGCCAGCAAGGCCAGGACCGAACTCGGTTGGACGCCGGAAGTTCAGTTCGCCGACCTCGTCAAGATGATGGTTGCCCATGATCTTCGGTTCGAAGCCGGTAAGGCAGGAATTTCAGTCCCGGTCTGACACGGGCTTGGAAGGGTGTTGCCTGTGGTCCTGAACGGATCAGGTCTCGAACGGAACGTCGGTGACTGCTTCGAGAAGCGAACCTGCGTCTGGTCCGACGCCGACGGCGATCCGTTGGCGAAGTGCAAGCGCAAATGCGCCGCAGGCGACAATCGATGAGGCCACCAGGCCGAGTTCGACTCGTAGATACAGGTCCGACGAAGACAGCCACGTGACGAAGACGAACGTCACCATTCCGAGCGCCCAACCAATCGCCACTCTGGCGTGGCCATGGAGCGCAATCACGGCCTGGGCGTAGGTGAGCGCAACCATGTATATCGCGGTACCGAGAACAAGCATCGTGATCGTGCGCCGCGACAAATCGGCGTCGTACACGCGAGTCAGCACGAACGGACCGAGTGCAGCGGATCCTGTGACGCCGACGACACCAACACCGACCACGACGACGAGCAATTTGCGAAAGCCCTGCCGAAACTCGTCGATCTCTCCTCGTACCGCAAGGCCAGCGAGGCGTGGGAGCAGGGCCGCTTGAACCGCCTGGAACAAAAACAGCGGCACTCGGCCGAGTAACACGCCGTAACCGAATGTTGTCACGGTCTCGTTGGCGGCATCACCTTTGAGAAGATCGACGGCGATCGGCCCGGCATTTACCAGACCGGCGGCAAAGACTGATCCGAGCAGCAGCCATCCGAGGTTCGGCGTGACTTCCTTCCAGGACGCAGGCGGACCATCGTCGGTACCCAGATCTCGGCGAGCGAGGACGATGCCGACGCCCACGAGCGGTGCTAGGGCGACCACGAACGCGTATGCGCCGATGGTGGTGACCCCGGCAATCCAAAGAACGAGACAGCCAATGATGCGGGATCCGCCGTCTGCGCCCATCACGATCCCATACGCGCCGAATCGACCAGATCCCGAGCAGATACCGCGGGCCATGTGAACGGGCGCGTACGCGACGAATCCGACAATCAGCGCCGCCGTGACGACCCAATCGCCTTCGAAGAAGCTCTCGGTGATCTGGCTCGATCCAATGAGGATCGCGAGCACAACGATGCCGCCAAGGACCGCGGCGAGTGGAATGAGGCGGCGCAGAACTGGCCGACCTCCCTGGCCGAGGCCTCGGCGATGCGCGATTGCACGGCCGAGTTCTTGTTCCAGGGGTAGAAAGAAGCCAGGAGCGAGGAAGAAGACGGCGAACCACAAGCTGTTGATCGGCTTGAATCCGTCCTTGCCGAGGGCTGCTGCGCCGATCTTGAAGAACGCGTAACTGGAGACGCCAGCGATGAGCAGGCCCGCACCGACGGGCAGCGTTCCTTCGGGGAGCGGTAGACGTTGAATCGCCGACAGCTGGTCCTTGTCTCGTGCCACGGGTCGCAAGGCTACCGGCGCCAGTCGTGGCATCGGGTTCGTGATCGACGACTCGACCTGCCTTGAATCGTTCACGCCAGGCGGCTAGAACAGCACCCTCAGTGTTGCACTTTGATCGTTCAGGCGTATCTCAGGGCCGCCTGAGGCACGAGTGCG
>JANOQU010000112.1:0-2212 GCA_031422355.1 Actinomycetes bacterium | reverse complement strand
TCAAGCCGGTGTCCGCGGAGGCGACGGTTGCGACTCCTGCTGGTCCGTTGTCGATGTCGGTCACAGCGGAGCCGTTGCGCCTGGTGTTCGATCCCGGTGAACCCGATTCGGCCCTCTTGACCTGCGCGGGTCCGGGTCAGGAGTGGCGACCGGCGCTGGGCGAGGACGCGGAATCGGCGTGCATGTACTCGTATCGGCACTCATCCGAGATCACCGAGACCGACACCTTCCTGGCTCGGTGGATCACGATATGGCGGGTGACGTGGACCGCGAGTTCGGGTGCCGGCGGTGTCCTCGACGAAGAGTTCCTGACGATCACCGAGCAAGCCATCAACGTCCAGGAAATTCAGGCCCTGATCACCGACTGAGGCGGTGTGGCCGATCGCCGCTTGCACAAAGACACCCCCGAGGGATCGATCCTGCAAGCGACGGCGGCCCGGCGGCAAGCGGCCCGGCGGCCCGGAGGCCCGGGGGCGGATCTCGGCGGCCGGGTACTCAGGCCAGACAAAGCAGGACTGCCGCGATCGCCCAGAGGGCTGCGATTGCCGACGTCAACCAGAGTCCGAGGCGAGGAGCGCGCCGGATCGTGAGAAGGTGGCACGCGCCGACGACGGCAAACGCCGTGGTGCCCGCTACGAGAGCAACCACGAACGTGTCGTTGGCCGTGAAACATCGGTCATATCTGGGATTGCACGAGGTCAGGAGATGGATTCCGGCCTCGGTCGCTAGCCACGCCAGTGCAGCGATCGGCATGATCGAAGCGGCGATACCGAGCAGTACCCGTCGTGTCCGAGAGACCTGCCGCGTCCATCAATCGTTGATCGACCCGGAAGGGCTTGCTTGCGCTCGCATCAATCGGCCTTTCGATCGGCTGCCCGTCGGCAGTTCGAAGAGAATATCGGCCCTCGGACGACCCCAAATTGCTGGCTGGCGGCGGCGGTGAAGTGCGGCGGTTATGGCTCGATGATCGCGAAGAACAGGTCGAACTGGTCGAGGAGCGACAGGAACTGTTCGAACTTCCCGCGGGACCCTGTGAGCGAGAACCCGGACGTGGATTCAGGGGCCAGTTCGAGATCGAGCGTGGTCGCAACGCTGGCCAGCTTCACCAATGACTCCACGGTCGTGCGAATCTCGGCGTCGGCAGGCCCACGGCGGCGCGTGCCATACGACAGCACACCGTTGGCGACGTGAACGCGGTATGACACGAGCGTCACCAACTCGGCGGCCGCCGAGCCAGCCGTGCCGGTAGGGCCCGCCGAGCCAGCCGAGCCGGTGGGGCTCATGAACGAGATGTCGAAGGTGAGTCGCACCGATTCGGCGACCGCCGCGGGGCCGTTCAGTTTCACTCCGCAGTTGTCCAGCACCATCTCCGGTGTCATCGCCCGAAGCACGTCGATCTTGGACGCGTTTCGAAGTCCCGGCACCGATGGGGTCCCGTTGCGGAGTTCCTGGGCACCGGTCAGGTAGAACGAGCGCCATGGTCCGGACTCGGATTGGTAGCCCAACTGCTCGAGAGCATCGGCCTGCAGGAACCGGGCGGCCATATTCGTTGGGTCGGCGAACACCACGTGGTTGACCACCTGCGCGACCCAGCGGTACTCGCCTGCTTCAAAGTCCCCCCTGGCTCGCTGGAGGATCGCCTCCGCGCCGCCCATGTATTCGACCAACTTGGCGGCCGCGGCAACTGGCGGGAGCGGATGCAGCGTTGCCGGGTTGGCGTCGAACCAGCCGAGATAGCGCTGATAGACGGCCTTGACGTTGTGGTTGACGGTGCCGTAATAGTCGCGGTTGAAGAACTCATCACCAATCGCCGGCGGCAGAACCATCTCCTCGGCGATCTCCAGCGCGGTCATCCCGTGGTTTGCCATCCGCATCGTCTCGTCGTGGAGGTAGCGGTAGACGTCGCGCTGACCGACCAGCCAGGCCTCGATGTCACTCGTCCCCCAGCGAGGCCAATGATGGCTGGCGAACGCAACGTCGATCCTGTCGATAAAGGACTCCAGCGCCTCGTTGATGTACCGGCTCCAACCGAGCGCATCGCGGATCTCGGCGCCCCGAGGCGTGTACACATTGTGCAGCGTGGCGGCACAGTTCTCTGCCATGCAGACGGCCCGGTAATCGGGGAAGTAGAAGTTCATCTCAGACGGCGCTTCGGTGCCGGGGGTCAACTGGACCTCGATCCGGATCCCGTCGATCGTCAACTCGGCGCCGA
>JANOQU010000111.1:0-3429 GCA_031422355.1 Actinomycetes bacterium | reverse complement strand
GCGGGCTGGGCAGCGTCACCGAGGCAAGCAACGCAATGATCGCCAAACGCCGCTTGCACGATCGATCCCGTTTGGGCACCATCAGGCGAACACCCGGTCCGGCGGCAGTGTCCGTCATCGCTGACCGGCGCGTGCTGGTGTGAATCCTGCGGCGACGGCAAGTTGGCGAGCCGTCGTGGCGATCTCATCGTCGTTGCCACTCAGCAGTCCAACGGTGATCCGTAGCGACGGATCGTCGCCGCGAACCATGAATGGTTCGCCCGGAGCAGCGCCGATGCTCTGTGCTGCCAGCGTGATCAGGGCAGAGCGTTCGTTGTCGACACGGATCCACAGGTTGATCCCGTCACCAGTCGTGAACGGAACGTGGTGTTCGCCCAGCACGGCCGTGACCAGCCGACGACGTCGGGCGTATTCGGATCGAGCGTGATCCAGTACGTCGGCCGTCGAGGGGTCAGCCAACAACTCGATCAGTACGGCCTGCAGGATCCGGCTGCTCCAACCCGGTCCGAGTAACCGACGGTTGGCGACCGCCGACACGACATCGCCGGCCCCGCCGATCGCAGCCAGACGAAGGTCTGGCCCATGACTCTTGGAGAAGCTTCTGATATGAACCGTGCGCGACGGCAAGCTTGTGCCGAGGCTCTGGATGCCCGACGATGCGATCCCGGCGCTGTGATCGTCCTCGACGATGATTGCGTCGCTGCCGGTCAGCACAGTGGCGAGCGCCTTTCGGCGTCGGGCAGTGACGGATACGCCCGTTGGGTTGTGGGCGCGAGGTTGGATGAAAACGGCCGCTGGCTGAGACTGCAGCGCTGCCTGCAATCCCTCGACGATCATTCCCTCGTCGTCGACGTCGACGCCGATCACGTCGGCTCCCAGCTGTTCGAGCAAATCGAGCAATGGGGGGAATGTCGGATGCTCGACAACCACCCTGTCACCGAGCCTGATCACGACCTGGGCGATTCGGTCGAGCGCATCCATCGCGCCGTCGACGACAGTCAACATCTCCGGTATGAACGGCCAGGTGTCGCGGAGCACTTCGTCCAACTCGGGCAGGACGGGATGGTCGAGGTAACTGCTCGTGAGTGATTGGCGGCTGACGCGCCCGACGACTCGCGCAAGATCTGGCAGCAGCGACGCGTCCGGCGTTCCCGTCGACAGATCGAGCGCGAAGTGACCAGGACCCTCGGTGACTCGGCGGTACCGGCGCGCCCCACCAGGACCGATCGGCTGACGCACGAAGGTACCGAGTCGGCCCCGCGCCTCGATGGCTCCGACGGCAGCGAGGGTCTGCCACGCTTCGCTGACGGTGGTCGGAGACACCCCGAGAGCCCGCGAAAGTGCTCGGACCGTCGGCAGACGACTGTCGGTCGTGAGATCGCCGGCGGTCACCATCCGGCCGATCGCTGCGGCAATCCCACGTGCGCTGCGATCATCGATCGCGCTGACGATGTCTGCTGTCACCAGTACCCCCGTGGTCGACCGGCCCGGGCGAGTGTGAACTCGCTGTAAAGCATTGTGCGGTAACAAAGCTATCATTGTCAGCAGCATTCTGTTACATATACGATCGAGCATCGAAAGGTAACGACTCGAGGGGGATGCGTGGGAGAGATCATCAGAGCAGCACTGGTCCAGACCGATTGGCCAGGCAGCAAGGACGAGATGCTCGACAAGCACGAGGCGGCCGCTCGCGAGGCGGCAGGTCAGGGTGCGCGGGTCATCTGTTTCCAAGAGCTGTTCTACGGTCCGTACTTCTGCCAAGTCCAAGAGACCGAGTACTACTCCTACACCGAGTACATCCCGGATGGCCCGACGACCAAGCGTTTCCAGGCCCTCGCCAAGGAACTGGGCATGGTGATGGTGTTGCCGATGTACGAAATCGTGCAGCCCGGCCTCTATTTCAACACGGCCGCGGTGATCGACGCCGACGGCACATACCTTGGCAAGTACCGCAAGCAGCACATCCCCCAGACCAAGGGCTTCTGGGAGAAGTTCTACTTCACTCCCGGCACCGGCGGCTATCCCGTGTTCGATACCGCGGTCGGCAAAGTCGGCGTCTACATCTGCTACGACCGCCACTTTCCAGAGGGCTGGCGGGCGCTCGGACTCAACGGTGCCCAGATCGTGTTCAACCCGTCGGCAACGCATCGCGGGCTGAGCGAATACCTGTGGCGGCTGGAACAGCCAGCAGCGGCCGTTGCCAACATCTACTACGTCGGCGCGATCAACCGGGTGGGTATCGAAGAACTCGGCGAGAACGACTTCTACGGTCAGAGTTACTTCGTCGATCCCGAAGGCAAGTTCGTCGGCGACGTCGGCGATGCCTACAAGCCCGAGATCGTCGTTCGCGACCTCGACATGGGCAAGCTCGCTGAAATCCGCGATCGTTGGGCGTTCTACCGAGATCGTCGCCCCGACGCCTACGAAGAACTCACCCGCCGCTGACCGACCGCTCGCACCAGGAGAAGACACATGGCACGTACCCTCATCACCAACGGCACCGTCGTCAGCCCAACGGGTCGTCAGCTGATCGACGTCCTCGTCGACGGCGAGACCATCGCGGCGATGTACGCCCCCGGACAAGCTGCACTGCAGGGCGTTACGGCCGACATCACCATCGACGCCACGGGCAAATATGTCATTCCGGGTGGGATCGACGCCCACACCCATATGGAACTGCCTTTCGGCGGAACGAACGCGAGCGACACATTCGAGACCGGAACTCGGGCCGCGGCATGGGGTGGTGTGACCACGATCATCGACTTCGCAGTCCAGCGCGCCGGCGAGAACGTGATCGAGAGCCTTGGTGAGTGGCATACCAAGGCATCTGGTGAGTGCGCGATCGACTATGCGTTCCACCAGATCGTCGGCGGCATCGACGACGAGGCGTTGAAGGCAATGCGGTACCTCACTGAGAACGAGGGCATCACCAGCTTCAAGCTGTTCATGGCGTATCCCGGCGTGTTCTACAGCGATGACGGCCAGATTCTGAAGGCGATGCAGACCGCCAGCGAGATCGGCAGCACGATCATGATGCATGCCGAAAATGGAATCGCGATCGACGTCTTGGTCCAACAGGCCCTGGCCCGCGGCGATACCGACCCGAAGTATCACAGTTACACCAGACCGTCTCTGCTGGAGGGAGAAGCGACGCACCGCGCCATCGTGCTCAGCAAGGTCGCCGGGAACGCGCCGCTGTACATCGTGCACGTTTCCGCCAGTGACGCACTGCTCGAAATCGCCGCAGCGCGCGACGCCGGTCACAACGTGTTCGCCGAGACCTGCCCGCAATATTTGTACATGACGTTGGAGGAAACCCTCGCCAAGCCCGGCTTCGAGGGTGCCAAATGGGTGTGCTCGCCTCCGATCCGCTCCGCTCACGACAAGACGCTCATGCTCTACGACGACCACCGTATTGCCTTGGTCGCG
>JANOQU010000110.1:0-4402 GCA_031422355.1 Actinomycetes bacterium | reverse complement strand
GGCAACGCCAAGCCACGACCGAAAGGCAGTCACCATGCGTGTGCGGGAACTGATCGACATTCTGCGAGACCAACCGCCCGACGCCGAGGTAGAACTGGCCGTAGTCGCTCCGGTCGAGGACGACAACGAAGACATCACGGTCGACCGTTACTCAGTCGAAGGTGTATTGCCATGGGACGACGAAGGTGACGAGGGTGTGGTCATCTGGTTGGTCGGCGGCGAAGACGACGATGTCGACTCGTTCCTCGATGCAATCGAAGAGCACGAGGACTAGTTCGTCACGGTTGCGTCACACCAACCCGTGGCGCTCCACCAGGTCGAGTGCGACCACCTCGCCACCTGCGAGCGCCCAGGTCAAGTCGTTGTCCTCGGCCAGCCAAACCGCTGCTGCCGCCGGTATCTCGGCTGACTGACCGGTCGGTTGGTTGCCGACTCGTGCAGCACGCGCCCGGCCAACCTCGGTTAGGACATGGCCAGGATTGAGGTTGTAAGCCCGCACACCGAGTTTGGCGAATTCAGCGTGCAGCACCCCGGCCATCCGGTGCGCACCGCCTTTGGCGATTGCATAGGCAAGTCCCCAGCCGCCCTGGCCGAACGGCGCACGCGGGGCGAGAGTTGCCGCCCCGGACGTGAGATGGATGATGGCGCCGCTGCCCCGTTCCACCATGCCCGGCACGACGGTCTGGACGAGGATGAGCGGTGTAATCGCGTCTGCGGCAACGACGCGATCGACGAGGCCGACATCGGTCGCCAGAACCGAGTCGTTGATGCCAGGACCTTGATAGATCGCATTGTTGACGAAGACGTCGATTCGTCCGAACGCCGCCAGAGCGGCGCGACCGGCCTCGGCAACGGACACCCGATCGGTCAGGTCCATCGCGACCGGCACACAGCGACCGCCGAGCGATTCGATCTCCGCGACCAACGACGGCAGCCCGCCGGCAAGAAGGGCACCCTGATCCGGATCAGACTGAATCGTGCCGGCAAATGTGGCAGAGTCCGCATCGACTGAACGGGCCGTGACCACGACGTCGAACCCGGCCCGAGCCAATCGAAGTGCGGTGGATCGGCCGATCCCCCGGCTCGCTCCTGTGACCAATGCTGCTCGCTGCTGCCCCATTTCCGGCAACCTACCTGGCGACTCGCTCCTCGGTCGTACCCGATCGGGGCCGGGAGAATTAGATTGAGCGGCCATGGCTCATTGGCTGCTCAAGTCCGAACCCGACGCATTCAGCATCGACGATCTCAAGTCCTCCAAGACAACCATCTGGGACGGCATCCGCAGCTACCAGGCACGCAACTACTTGCTGTCCACCAAGGTTGGCGATCTCGCATTCTTCTACCACTCCAACGCGAAGCCGCCTGGCATCGTCGGCCTGGCCAAAGTCGTCAAAGTGAATGTGACCGATCCAACCCAGTTCGACCCCGAATCTCATTACTACGACGCGAAGAGCACTCGCGATGAACCGACGTGGAAGACCGTCGAAGTGCGCTTCGTCGAGAAGTTCCGCAACTTCTTGTCGCTCGACGAGCTCAAGCAGTCCTTCAGCGGCGAGGACCTGATGGTCGTACGGAAGGGTCTGCGCCTCTCCGTTACGCCGGTCGACGACCCTGTCGCGGTTGCGCTGCTGGAGATGGCACGCGAGAAGCGCTGATCGGATGTCAACTCATTCATCATCGCAACAACCACCAACGACGATGATCCGCTTCGACGATCAGGTCGTCATCGTCACGGGCGCCGGTCGGGGACTCGGTCGAGAGCACGCCCTGCTTCTCGGATCCCGGGGAGCCACGGTCGTCGTCAACGACGTGTCGGCCAGCCACGCCGAACGGACTGCAAGGGACATCGTCGATGCGGGCGGACAAGCCGTCGCCGAGGTCGCTTCGGTGGCTGACCCCGATCAGGCAGCGGCGCTCGTACACGCTGCCGTCGAGCAGTTCGACAGGCTGGACGCGCTGCTCAACAACGCCGGCAATGGAGGCCCAACAGGCCCGATCGACTCGGTCGACGACGCGACGTTGCACAAGATCGTCGACAGTCATCTCCTCGGCTCGTTCTACACGGCGCGAGCCGCGTGGCCGATCATGGTTGCCGGTGGCGGTGGCCGAATTGTATTCACCTCATCGGGAAGCTCGATGGGCGCATCCGGGATGCCCGTCTATTCGATGGCCAAGGCCGGACTTTGGGGCCTAACCCGGTCCCTCGCGGCAGAGGGGGCCATCCACAACATCGTTGTCAACGCGATCTTGCCGATCGGCTATACGAGGGCTGCGTCGCTCAACCCGAACGAGGACACGCGGCAATGGATGGAGAACAATTTCCCGCCGTCGTTGTGCTCGCCGGCAGCAGCATTGCTATGTCACCCCAATGCCCCGTGTACGGGTGAATTGATCAGCAGCGGCGGCGGTCGTGTGGCCAAAATCGCAACGGTCGGCGTCCCCGGTTTCGATGCAGGCAGCGAACTCACGCTTGAGGCACTCCGAGATGGTTGGAACGACGTTGTCGACCTCGATGGCCATCGAAGCTTGCGGCTGGGGCGCGACGAATTGGACTTCTACCAAGGTCCTGCGGCGTTCAAGAGCTAACACGCGTGGGTTGCGTTAGCGCTTGACCCCTACTTCGAAGTCAATTCCGTGTTCGGCGACGGAGCCGGTGAATCGAACCCGGTGTCGACCCGGCAATCTCAATTCGAGTGGGAACGACAGGTTCAACGCTGTGGTCACCGGAGGGGGACCACTTCGAACGACGACGATTGTCTCGGTCCGGGCCAAAACGGCACCGTCGGGACCGACGACTTCGGCGACGATGATGCCGTTGTCGGGTACCTGTTCCGCCTGAGCGACGACCGAGATCACGGTTGGAGCTGGCAGCGCGGACGCGTCGATGCGCGTCCAGCCGGCGCCCAGCATCGAGAACAGTCCTGCGTGCTCAATCGCATGTTGGGCCAGAATCGCGAATCGAATCCGTCCACGAACGGATGACTCCCCGACTTCAGCATCTGACACCTCGGCAACGCTACTGGCGCCTCGATCGATCAGCGTTCCACATCACGATTCCACCGACTGCAAACATTGCCCAGAAGGCAGCGTTCGAAGCGGTACCGATCACGGCTGGCGGCCCCTTCGACACGTTGTTCCAATTCTGTTGCACAAGCGCCACGATCGCCATCGCTGCGAAACCGATCGACGCGATGAGGCCGACAATGCGACGCCACGGGGCGAGGATCAAGCCGACGCCGAGCGCCACGGTGCAGAGTGCTGTGAGCCCGTTGAACCAGACGAGTTTGAGTTCCCACTTGGAGTGCCCGAACAGCGCAACCTTCTGCGTTGCGAAGGGAACGTCACGAGCGAGATACAAGCCGATTGCGCCGACGATCACTGCAACGGCGCCGAGGGCGATGAAGGCCCGGTTCCGAGCGGAACGATCGCGCTGCAGCGCCATGTCGATCCGAGGGGCATGCTCGCCTGGCGGCACGGCGTACAGCATCAGGTGGAGGAAAAAGATCAGTGCGTAGCTCCACGGCCACTCATCAGCTTTGTCGTAGTAGAGCACTGACAGAAAGATCGGGATGGCATTGAACGCACCGACGAATGCCGCAATTCGCGTCTTGTAGCCAAGGAGTAGGCACACAGCGAGCGCCCCATCGGTCAAAATGACCAACCAGCCGAAGAGGTGATAGTTGGGAAGAATGACGTGCTCGGTGATCGAGCTCCAAACACCCCACACCGGATTGTCGACCGCCGATTTGGTGTACTTGTACAACCCGCCACCGGTGTCGTCGCCGAAGTTCGGAGCAACTTTCCAATGCAAGTTTGCGAGCCATAACAATCCGGCAGCGATGCGCGCCGACGCAATCACAAAATACCGGACACGCGTGTCGAGCGCACTCAACTTCTCGCGATCGATCCGTTTGCTCGCAACGACCTTTGCTTCCGCCGACGAGTCGGTCACCGTCTTCTCCCTTGGTCGACGAATGGAATCGATCCTGGCATTTCCGCGGCCATGCTGTGCCGTGTTGTCAGAATGTTTCGCAAACGATAAGACGCTCGCTGCTCGCGGATCGTAGCGTCGCCAGCAATGCCTGATGTCGTGCTGCCTGCCCTCAACGAAGCCGCAGCAATCGATTGGGTTCTCGGTCGGATGCCAACCGGTTTCGACCCGATCGTGGTCGACAACGGCTCCACCGACGACACCGCAGCGATCGCTGCGGCGCATGGAGCACGCGTCGTTCGAGAGCCGGTTCGAGGATTCGGCTCCGCGTGTTTCGCCGGCTTGATGGCCTCGACCGCAGACATCGTCTGCTTCATGGATTGCGATGCCTCGCTGGATCCAGTCCACCTTCCTGTCGTCGCGGGCTACGTCGCACGCGGTGACGCGGATCTCGTGATCGGTGCCCGGATC
>JANOQU010000109.1:0-6613 GCA_031422355.1 Actinomycetes bacterium | reverse complement strand
GGTATGAGGTCACTTTTCACCCTGCGAACTTTTGCAAGCGCGGTGCTTGCAAGACTTTGCATGCCACACGACCGCAGGGAGGGCAGAATCGTTCGCGAAACTGGTTGCTAGGCGAGGAGCGGCTGTTGTTTGGCGAGCTCTCGTTCGGCGTCTCGGGCTCGCTTCTGAGCAGCTTTGGTGGGCGGACGATCCTTGCCGGCCAACGGAGTGGACGCCACCTGCACGCTTGGCAAGGGCGCGTCGCCGAGCAGTGGCCGCAGGAATCGGCCCGTGTGACTCGCCGCGATCGAGGCAACGTGTTCTGGGGTGCCGACGCCGACGACCATGCCGCCACCGCTGCCACCCTCTGGGCCGAGATCGATCAGATAGTCGGCGGTCTTGATCACGTCCAGGTTGTGCTCGATCACGAGCACCGTGTTGCCTTGGTCGACCAACCGTGACAGAACGGTGAGCAGTCGCCGCACGTCTTCGAAGTGCAGACCCGTGGTGGGCTCATCGAGCAGGTAGATCGTATGACCGGTCGACCGCTTGGCCAGTTCGGCAGAAAGCTTGACGCGCTGGGCTTCGCCACCGGACAACGTCGGTGCAGACTGGCCGAGCCGCACATAACCCAGTCCGACATCGACGAGGGTCTGCATGTATCGCGCGATGCCCGGCTGATTGTTGAAAAAGTCCACGGCCTCGGCCACCGGCATGTCCAGCACTTCGGCGATGTTCTTACCCTTGAACTGGATGTCGAGGGTGTCCCGGTTGTATCGAGCGCCCTTGCAGACCTCGCACGGCACGTACACGTCGGGCAGGAAGTGCATCTCGATCTTGATCGTTCCGTCGCCGCTACAGGCCTCGCATCGCCCACCGGCGACATTGAAGCTGAACCGTCCCGGCAGGTAGCCGCGCACCTTGGATTCCTGCGTGCTGGCGAACAGTTTGCGGATGTTGTCGAAGACGCCGATGTAGGTGGCCGGATTCGAGCGTGGCGTACGTCCGATCGGCGACTGATCCATGTCGATCACCTTGTCGAGACGCTCGATGCCGGCGATCGAGGTGTGCTTGCCGGCGGGCATCTTCGATTTGTAGATCCGGGTCATCAACGTTGGCAGCAAGATGTCGCGGATGAGCGAACTCTTGCCAGAGCCAGACACCCCGGTTACCGCAACGAAGCAACCGAGCGGAATGTCGACATCGATGTTGGCCAGGTTGTGCTCTCTCGCGCCTTTGATGCTGAGCCAATCGGCACCCGGCGCGCGACGCATCTTCGGCACAGGCACCTTCTTGCGGCCGGACAGGTATTGGCCCGTGATGCTGTCCTTCGACTTGAGGATGCCCTTGACCGGACCGCTGTAGACCACCTCGCCGCCGTGCTCGCCGGCGCCCGGCCCGATATCGACGATCCAGTCGGCGGTCATGATCGTGTCCTCGTCGTGCTCGACCACGAGCACCGTGTTGCCAAGATCACGAAGCCGGATGAGCGTCTCGATCAGACGATGGTTGTCGCGTTGATGCAGACCGATCGACGGCTCGTCGAGTACGTACAGCGTGCCGACGAGGCCAGAACCGATCTGGCTGGCGAGACGAATCCGCTGTGCTTCACCACCAGCGAGTGTGCCGGCGGACCGCGAGAGCGAGAGATAGTCGAGGCCGACGTCGAGCAAGAAGCCCAGCCGGGCATTGATCTCCTTGGTGACTCGCTCTGCGATCATCTTGTCGCGCTCGCTCAGTTCGAGGCCGGCGAGGAACTTGCTGCTCTCACCGATGGCCATCTCGCACACTTCGGAGATGTGCTTGTCATTGATCGTGACCGCCAGGGTGGACGGCTTGAGCCGCGCTCCCCCACACGTCGGGCACGGCACCAGCCGCATATAGCCCTCGTACTGCTCTCGACTCCAGTCGCTCTCGGCACCTTCGTGGCGACGCTTGATCCACGGGATCACGCCTTCGTAGGCGGTGGAGTATTGGCGGACGCGGCCGTAGCGGTTCTTGTACTTGACGGCCAGATTGCCCTCGACGCCATGCAGGATGACCTTGACCTGCTTCGCGTTCATCGCACTCCACGGTGCGTTGATATCGATGCCATAGACCTCGGCAACGGCCTCGATCATCCGGTTGAAGTACTGGGTGTGCGCTGATCGCCAGGGGGCGATCGCGCCGTCATTGATCGACAGTTCGGGGTCCGGAACGAGCAACTCCGGGTCGATCTCAAACGTGGTGCCCAATCCGTCGCATGCCGAACATGCGCCATAGGGCGAGTTGAAGGAGAAGTTTCGCGGGGCGAGTTCGTCGTAGGAGGTACCGCATTGCGGGCACGCAAAGTGCTGGCTGAACGTCAGCTGATCTTCGATCTCACCGTCACGTCCGACGATCTCGATCTCGGCGACCCCCTCGGCCAACTTGAGTGCCGTCTCCAGGCTGTCGGTCAGGCGGCGCTCGATACCCTCGCGTCGAACGAGACGGTCGATGATCACCTCGATCGAGTGATTCTCGTATCGGGCCAGCGATTCGTCGTTCTTGAGGAACTCGTTGATGTCGACGATTGCGCCGTCAATTCTGGCCCTGACGAAACCCTGACCGGCGAGGTCTTCCAGGAGAGATTTGTACTCGCCCTTTCGGCCGCGCACCACCGGCGCCAGAACCTGGAATCGCGTGCCTTCGTCCATCAACAGAATCCTGTCGACGATCTGCTGGGGCGTCTGGCGCTGAAGTCGGGTTCCGTCGTTGACGCAGTGCTGGACGCCGATTCGTGCGTAGAGCAAACGAAGGTAGTCGTAGACCTCGGTGATCGTGCCGACCGTGGACCGAGGGTTGCGACTGGCCGACTTCTGATCGATCGAGATCGCCGGGGACAGGCCTTCGATCACGTCGACGTCGGGCTTGTCCATCTGGCCGAGGAACTGGCGGGCGTACGCGCTGAGCGATTCCACGTAGCGACGCTGGCCTTCGGCGTAGATCGTGTCGAACGCAAGGCTGGACTTACCCGAGCCTGACAAGCCGGTGAAGACGATCAGCTTGTCACGGGGAAGGTCGACGCTGATGTTGCGAAGATTGTGCTCGCGGGCACCACGAACGATGATCTTGTCGGCCATTGTGGCGAACCTACCTGGGGAAATCGAGAGACTGGTGGGGGACGTTTGGTGAGAACAGAGAGAAGTGGTCGCGAGTCATCCAGCGTCGCGAAGCTCACGCCGCAAATCCGTGATTTCGTCGCGAAGGCGGGCGGCGTATTCGAAACGCAACTCGACTGATGCCTCGTGCATTTCCTCTTCGAGCGTCAGGATCAGGCGAGCAAGCTCCTGCTGGGGAAGAGTCTTCAACTCGCGCTGGACCTTGTCACGCTCTCGCTGACGACGACGATCCTTGCCAGGCATCGGCGAGGTGGTGTCGGGGCGCAGCAACGACAAGATGTCGCCAACGGCTTTGCGGATCGTCTGCGGATTGATGCCGTGTTCTTCGTTGTAGATCTGCTGGCGGGCCCGGCGGCGCTGGGTCTCGTCGATCGCCCGCTGCATCGAGTTGGTGATCTTGTCTGCGTACATGATCACCTGACCATCCACGTTGCGGGCGGCGCGGCCCATTGTCTGAATCAGTGACGTCTCGCTCCGCAGGAAACCTTCCTTGTCCGCGTCGAGGATGCACACCAACGACACTTCCGGGAGGTCCAGACCCTCGCGCAGCAGGTTGATCCCGACGAGCGCGTCGAACTCGCCGAGACGAAGGCCCCGAAGGGTCTCGATCCGTTGAATCGTGTCGATGTTGCTATGCATGTAGCGAACCCGCATGCCCTGTTCGAGCAGGTATTCGGTGAGGTCCTCGGCCATCTTCTTGGTGAGGGTGGTGATGAGAACGCGGTCGCCCTGAGCGACGCGCTGGTTCACATTCTCGATCAGGTCGTCGATCTGACCCTTGGTCGGCTTGATGATGACTTCCGGATCCATCAGCCCGGTCGGCCGAACGATCTGCTCGACGACCTGGCTGGAGACCTTCAATTCGTAGGCGGCCGGAGTCGCCGAAAGAAAAACCGCTTGCGGTATACGTTCAAGCACCTCTTCGAACCGAAGCGGGCGATTGTCACGGGCGCTCGGCAGGCGAAACCCGTGTTCGACGAGTTGATCCTTGCGGGCGAGGTCGCCGAGGAACTGGCCGTGGAGTTGCGGAACCGCGACGTGGCTCTCGTCGACAACCAGCAGGAAATCTTTCGGGAAATAGTCGATGAGTGTGAACGGCGGCTCGCCGGGGTGACGGCCGTCGATATGCATCGAATAGTTCTCGATGCCGTTGCAATACCCGACCTCCTGCATCATCTCGAGGTCGTATTGGGTCCGCATCCGGAGCCGTTGAGCTTCGAGCAGCTTGCCCTCGGCTTCGAAGTAGGCGAGACGCTCCTGCAGTTCGGCTTCGATGCCGATGATCGCCGTTCGCATCCGTTCGTCGCCGGCCACATAGTGCGTCGCAGGAAAGACGTGAACCCGTTGCAGCTCCCGGAGTTGTTCGCCGGTGAGCGGGTCCACCACCGTGATCCGGTCAATGGTGTCGCCGAACATCTCGATCCGGATCACCGATTCTTCGTAGCTGGGATGCACTTCGATGGTGTCTCCCCTGACCCGGAACTTGCCCCGGCCAAGGGCGATGTCGTTGCGATCGAACTGCAGATCGACGAGGCGGCGGAGAATACTGCGCTGGTCGTAGTCGACGCCGACACTGAGATCGAGCAGGTTGCCCTTGTACTCCTCCGGGTTGCCCATTCCGTAAATGCAACTGACAGAGGCCACCACGATCGTGTCTCGACGGGTGAGCAAGCCGGCTGTCGCGCTGTGGCGGAGCCGATCGATGTCGTCATTGATCGATGAGTCCTTCTCGATATACGTGTCGCTCGACGCGATGTAGGCCTCTGGCTGGTAGTAGTCGTAGTAACTCACGAAGTACTCGACCCGATTCTCTGGGAAGAACTCCTTCATCTCCTGGGCCAACTGGGCCGCCAGCGACTTGTTCGGAGCCAGGATCAGCGTCGGCTTCTGGACCTTCTCGATCGTCCAGGCAATCGTGGCCGACTTACCGGAACCGGTGATGCCGAGCAACGTCTGGTACCGATCGCCACGGACGATGCCCTCGGTGAGCTTGGCGATCGCCGTTGGCTGATCCCCGGCCGGCTGGAAGTCCGACACGACCTTGAACGGTGTCTCCATCTCAAGCACTCCGCCAGTGTATCAGCGAACAGGTGTACGACGAGAACACCAAACTGTCAGCCGAGATGACCTTCAACCGGGGTGGAGTCCACCGAATCGGTCAGTCGGATGTCGTCATCGGCGACTGGTTCGAGCGCCTGCATCCACGTCCACAGGTCGGGGATCAGGTCGGCGAGGTCGCTTTGGCTGCCCGAATTGTCGACGACGAAGTCGGCCTTGGCGAGGCGTTCGTCCCGCGTTGCCTGGCGGGCAATTCGCGCTCGTGCGTCGGCTTCATCCATGCCGCGCAAGCGGACCAGTCTGTCGACCGCGATCTCGACAGGCAGATCGACCACCGCCACCCCGGCCACCGGATAGCGGGAGTTCTCGATCAGCAGAGGCACATCCAGGACCACCACTGAATCGGTGCCGACGTGGGCGCGCATTCGACGTCGAATTTCTGCACCGATGGCCGGATGGGTCAACCGGTTCAATTCCGTGAGCAGTTCCGGATTCGGAAAGACCAGCGCTGCCAACGCCAGCCGATCGAGTCGGCCGTCGGCGCCCACCATCTCCTCGCCGAATCGGTCGACGATCGCAACGAACACTGGTGCACCGGGCTCTTGCAATTCGCGAGCCACAGCATCGGCGTCGATGATCACTGCGCCGAGTCGTGCGAGTTCAGTCGACACCGTCGACTTTCCCGAACCGATTCCACCGGTGAGCCCTACGACGATCATGGTCAAACCGTACCAACAGCCCACCGCTACGCTCGCGGTCGTGGACGGCGATTCGTGGGACGAAACCGAGAGCGGGCCCGCCGACGGTTCCCCGGTCGCTTCCGCCAACGAGCGCCGCGCCGTCGAGGAAGCCGCCCCCGTCTCGTGGCCGCTCGTGGAGCGCAGACGTTTGCCGCAGGTGACGTCCACTGCCGTCGACCGCCGGAAAGCCCCCGACCTGTCGAAGCTGATGGTGACGATCGAGGCAACACCGTTGGCTCCGTTTCGAATCGCTGCGTTCGTGGGATCGATCATTCGAAGCTTCAACGAGTTCTCCTGGTCGAATTGGACGCTGATCGCATCGACAGTCGTGGTCGCCGTGTTCACCATCTTCGCAACGATGCAGCCGGTGCCGTATTCCAACAACAGCAGGGCGCGACTGAGGACCGTGATCGAACTTGCGATCATCACCGGCGTCGTCGTCGTCTCTGGAAGTTGGGAATCGCCATTCGCGCTCTGCCTCGTGCCGACCGCAATGCTGGCCAGCTTTGTCGGAGGCGCAGTGTTCAGTCTCGAATTGCTCGCCGGAACCGTGGCCATCGTCACCGTTCAGCACATCGGCGAAGTGGGCGGTCGCGTTGGTCTCGGTGACGCCGCACTGTGGGTCGGCCTCTTGACCCTGGTGACCGTGACGAGCGGCCTGTCGCATCGCAGTGCACAGGAGAACGCCAACCAGCA
>JANOQU010000108.1:0-7336 GCA_031422355.1 Actinomycetes bacterium | reverse complement strand
CCTCGGCAGTCGTGCCCGAGTTCGCAAGTGCGACCGGCGCATCGTTCACGGGCGTGACCGTGATCGAAACCGTGATCGGTGCCGACTGGAGAGAACCGTCACTCACCCGATACGTGAACGTGTCGGGACCGTTGTAGTTCGCCGCCGGTACGTAGGTATAGGCACCGCTCGACAGCAACGTCAACGTGCCATGCGATGGTGTAGACGCATCGCCAGCGGTCAACAAACCACTGTCGATGTCGGAGTCATTGCCCAACACGCCGGGTGCAGCAACCGTCAAAGTCGCGTCTTCGGCAACCGTGCCCGAATCAGCGGTCCCGGTCGGCGAATCATTCACCGGCGTGACCGTGATCGATACCGTCACCAGCGCCGACTGCAGCAAACCGTCGCTCACCCGATACGTGAACGTGTCGGGACCGTTGTAGTCGGCCGCCGGCACGTAGACGTACGAGCCGGACGGATCCAAGGTCACCGTCCCATGCAACGGCGTCGAGGCATCGACCGCTGTCAACGAACCAGCGGCGGTGTCGATATCGCCGTCGTTGGCCAGCACGCCCGGCGCCGAAACGGTCAACGACGAATCCTCGGCAACCGTGCCTGAATCGGCAGTCCCCGTCGGCGCATCATTGACCGGCGTCACGGTGATCAACACGGTGACTGGCAGCGACGACAGGTCCCCGTCGCTGGCCCGATAGGTGAACGAGTCCGTCCCGTTGAAGTCTGCGTCTGGCGTGTAGGTGTAGGCACCGGACGGCAGCAACGCCAGGGTTCCATCGGCCGGACCGGTCTCGACGATGGCGGCCAACGGCGTGACTTCGATATCGCTGTCATTACTCAGGACACCGGGTGCAGCGACCGTGAGCGCTGTGTCCTCGGCTGTCGAAGCACCGTCGATCACGCCGACTGGCGCGTCGTTCACGGGCGTCACGGTGAGCGTGACCGTGACGGCCGGCGACGAGAGTAGGCCGTCGGTTACCGTGTACTGGAACAGGTCAGGACCGTTGTAGTTCGCGTCCGGCACATATGTGTACGCACCCGAAGAATCCAGCGTGAGCGTGCCGTGAGCTGGACCGGACAGCGCAACCAACACCGACGACAACGATGCGCTGTCGATGTCGGAGTCATTGCCCAACACGCCAGGTGCGGCGACCGTCAGTGTCGTGTCCTCACCAGTCGTAGCGGAATCGGCGACGCCGACTGGAGCATCGTTCACAGCCGTGACCGTGATCGACACGATCACCGGTGCCGACTGCAGGAGCCCGTCGCTGACCTTGTAGGTGAACGAATCAGGACCGTTGTAGTTCGGCGCCGGCACGTACTCGTACCCGCCCGTCGCCAGCAGCGTCACCGTGCCATGCAACGGCGACGACGCATCGACTGCCGTCAGCGAAGGGCTGTCGATGTCGGAGTCGTTGCCCAGCACGCCCGGCGCCGCAACGGTGAGTGTCGAGTCCTCCGCGACCGTTCCCGAATCCGCAGCCCCGACGGGCGCATCGTTCACCGCAGTGATCGTGATGGTCACCGTCACTGCCGCTGTCTGCGACAACCCGTCGCTGACCTTGTAGGTGAAGGTGTCAGTACCGTTGAAGTTCGCTTCGGGCACGTAGACATACGAGCCGGACGGATCCAACGTCACCGTGCCATGCGATGGTGTGGACGCTTCGATGGCGGTCAACGAACCATTATCGATGTCAGAGTCGTTGCCCAGCACACCCGGCGCGGCAACCGTGAGGGTGACGTCCTCTGCCGTCGTGCCAGAGTCGGCGACTCCGGTCGGCGGGTCGTTTACCGCAGCGACGGTGATCGACACGGTTGTCACGGCCGACGGATCGAAGCCGTCGGACGCGCGGTAGGTGAAGGAGTCGGGTCCGTTGAAGTTGCCCGTCGGCGCGTAGACGAACGAGCCGTCTGTGCTCAGTGCGAACGTGCCGTGAGCCGGCCCGGTCACCAGCGCAGCGGTCAATGGATCCGAATCTGCGTCAGTGTCGTTGTCCAACACACCAGCTGCGACATCCACCGTGAGGACAGCATCCTCGTCAACGCTGTACCCGTCGACGACGGCGACCGGCGCGACGTTCGGTGGCAGCACCGTGATCGGAATGGTCGTCGCACTCGTGCGCCCATCGTCATCGGTGACGGTCAGTTCCACCGTGTAGTCGCCGACGGCGGAGTAGACGTGAGTGGGGGAAGCGTCGTCGCTGGTCGTGCCGTCGCCGAAGTCCCATGAGTACCCGGTCACCGTGCCGTCGGGATCAGACGAATCCGACGCATCGAACACCACGGTCACCGGCGAGCGGCCGTTGGTTGGCGTCGCGCTGGCTGTCGCGTACGCAAACGGATCCTGCGCCTCGACGAGTTCCTCGGTCGAGCCGTCTTCCATGACAGCCACTGCTTCGAAATCGACCGGCTCGCCGTCGGGGTCCACGTCGGCACCGAATTGGATGACCGTCCAGATTCCCGGCTCGGGGTCGATGATTTCGTATGTCTCGAATGTGGGCCCGACTACGTGAGCGACATCGTCATCGAGGGTCGTCCGGTCGATGACTCGGCCGGAGGGCGAACGCAGCGACAACTCCACGTCGCTGCCGGGCCAGTCGATTCGGAAGACTGCTGACGAAGCAGTGGGCTGCAAGCGCAGGTCCGTCGTGAAGGTCTGGCCCGGACGGATCAGCAGGTTGTGGGCATCACCGGTCGGGCGATCTTGGATCAGCGCCTGGTTGATGACGTAGCCGTAACCCTCTTCTGCACCGTTCTTGGTCGGATGGAACGACTGGTCGTTCAGCGGCGGGAAGTTGTTGTCCAGCGAGAAGTCGATCGCATTGATCCAGTCCTCGTCCGAACCACAGATCTCGTGGTTGTTGAACCGGGCGGTCGCATCGACGTACTCCGCATTGCGGATGTCGGCGACGTCTTGGATGATCTGGTTGACGTCGTCGATGTAGTCGCGGAAGATGTCCATCTCGCCTTGGAATGCAACGAGATCGCCGCAGCTCTGCTCGAGGATGCTGTCCGGGAAGAGATACGGGTAGCCGACGATCAGCAGGCGGGCGTGCCAGGTCTTGGTCTGGATCGCCTTCACCGTCGCCAGCAGATCGTTGCGGTAGGCAGCGAGCTTGCTCTCGATGCCGGCGATGAAAGCCGGGCCGCCAGCTCCGCCGAAGCATGCCGACTGTGCACATTGTCCGAGCACGTCGGCAAAGCCGATGTCGTTTCCGCCGATCGTCATCGTGACGAGGTCGACTTGGTAATCGATGCCTTCGCCGTTGAGTTGGATTTGAGTGTCGTACAGCGCTTCTTCATCCGACGAAGACGGCTGCGGGGTTTGATAGACGTTCTTCGTCACCGCACCGCTGCAGGCCCAGAACAGCCACTCGACGCCTTCGTCCTCGCGGGTGTTGTCTTCGGTGCCGTACTTGTTCGCGCCGCGGCCGTCGCCATCATCCACCGCGCCAGGACCGGTGCCGTTCGACGCGATCACGTACAGCGGAACGCCATAGCCGGGCGGCTGCACTTTTTGGGCGTAGGTCCGAGACGAACGGTGGCAGCGGTTGTCGGCGTCGTCGACTCCGTCCCGGTCCCGGTAGTAGGGATCGATCCCTTCGCCTGCCGAGAACGAGTCCCCGAGCGCAAGGTAGGTGAACGTAGATGTCGTGTCGACCAGGTAGGTGCGCGTGATCGCTCGGCCATGATCGTCGGTGACCGTGAACCTGATCTGGACGACCTTCTGCTCGGTCGGTGTGATCGTGCAGATCAACTCTCCGACGGCACCGGGGACGCACGAAACACCATCAAGGGTTGCACCCGCGAGACCGATCGCGGAGGCGATCGAGTACTCCATGGTCAATGGCCCCGGCTCGGAATCAGATGCCTTGACGGTGAACGTGACCGTCTCACCCGGCTTGACGCTGAACCGTTCGCGATCGGCAGGGGTCGGCTCTTCCCACTCGGGGGCGAAGTTGAAGCCGAGTCCGAGGACCAATGGGTGAACGGTGTGCAGCCCGATCGGGCGAACCGAGTAATAGGACTGGTCTCCGTCGGGTGCCGGAATACGGGTCGTTCGCACACCTGGAGCGACGGTGGCAACCGGCGCACCGAATTGCTCCCACGTCACGTACGGCAGCGTCGTCTGCGGGTCGGTCTGAGTGGTCTCGACGGTCCGGTAGATCTCGTATCCGTTGGTGTCGCCGGCGACGGCTTCCCACGTCAGTTCCACGCCGCGTGGCACGGTCTTGACGCTGAGGTCTGGCCGATCTGTGGTCTCGGGAACGGAGCTCAGGAAGTCAGAGCCTTGGGCGACCACACCGGCGCCGCGAATTTGGACATAGCTGTGGTCGATCAGCAGCGTGCCACTGAAGTCGGGGAACACCTTCAGCGGCGCGGCGGGTGTGCAGTCGCCGGGGGCGATCTCGGCGTACGGGCCGAATTCCAGTTGCTGACCGCCCTGATAGATCATGTGGGCGACGCCATCCTGCAGCAATTCGAGGCTGAGGTTGTAGACCGATGTCGCATTGTCGGGATCACTGTTCGTTACGTTGCACAGGGCGATGGTGACGCTGTACGGCAGCCCGTCGCTGGCATGGTCTTCTGCGACAACCTTCGGGCGAACGGCGTCGATGCCCCACACCCTGATCGGGGTGGTCGTCGTCGCCGTCAGGTTGACGGGTAGCGCCACGGGGTCGAGCACGCCGCTGTAGTGAGCTTCGAGTAGGTACAAGCCGGGGGCATCACCGCGAACGATCCAATGCACCGTGCGGGACTCGCCGCCCGGCACGTCGGGGAACGGCTGAGGGTTGAGTTGGGCCTCACCGAAGAGCGCCGGCAGGCCGAGCGAACCGGCCGGGATGTCGAGCAGAGCAGAGCCGTTGGTCAGCGTGAAGCCAGCGCTGCCCAGGTTCTGGACGGTGAGCGAAACGTCGTAGAACTCCTTCAGCCACTTGGCCTTGACGGGGATGACCATGTAGACGATCTGCGGCTGATCGTTGACCCAGTAGGTACTGATCCAGACGCCTGCATTGCCGAAACCCTCGCCGCTGAAATAGCAGTACGTGGAGCAGAAGCCGCCGCCATCGCCGAAGCCTGCGCCGTAGAAGCCATTGCGGTTGATGTACCCGCTGAACGAAACCGAGTCCAGTTGGAAGGCGAGGTTGATTTCGAAAATGACGACGTTGTTGTTCTCTGGCAGGTTCGGGTCGATGCCGGCTGCAATTGCCTCGGTGGCCGTCAGCCGGCGGGCCTCGAGCACCGCGGTTGCGATCTCGCCGGCCTGCATCGCGACCGTCGCGGTGTCGGCGCCGCCGGTGACGACGACGGCCTGTTCGTTCGGCGTGAAGCCATTCTTGGCAGCGAAGACGGTGTAGTTGCCGGGCGGCAAGCCGAGCAGCAGCGCCGTGCCGCTGACGGCATCGCTGATCGCCGAGAACTTGGTTCCGTCTGCTGCGACCACGGCAACGTCGGCGTTGCCGATCGGAGCGTTCGACGGGTTCTCGACGACGGTCACGAGTAGTCCGGCCGCCGGTCCGCCGATCTCGATCAATGCGACATCGGTGTCGATTGCGGTGGTGGTCTCGACCGTCAGGGTCGCTGTGTATGACCCTTCGAGAAGCACGAGGTGATCGACGACGGCACCGGTGAATGTCTCGTCGTAGCCGCTCCCAACGATGTTCCAGGAGTAGCTGCGGATCGCTGCCGATGGCGACGACGAACTGCCGTCCAGGGACACGCCAGCCGGGTTGTTCGATGATGTCGCAAGATCCGGCCCGGCATCAGCGGTGAGCGGTGACGCGAGCGCGACGTTCAGCGTCGCGCCGTCGCTGGCGAAGTCTGGTCCGCCGTCGTAGACCTTGACGATCGGCGTGAACAAGCCGTCGATGTTGTAGGTGTGGGTGACGGTTTCGCCAGCCGTATAGAGGCCGCCTTGACTGCCGCCGTCGCCCCACTCGATGTAGTAGTTGAGCAGGTCGTTCTCTGGGTCGACCGCATCGATGGTTGCGGTGACGAGCAACGGGTAGACGCCGCTGACGGGATCGATCGAGAGTTCCACGGTCGGTACCGCGCTGATCTTGGCGATGAACGTGTCCTCGTCGTTGGACGGATCGACGTCCACCTCGGTCGGTGCCGACAGCGTCAGCGTGGTGGCCGCCGACGCGGCGACGGTCACCGGCATGATGTCGACGACGACCTGCACGTAGCTGTTGCGGGCGATGCTGGCGACCGTGCAATGGACGGTGTTACCGACGACCGGATCACACGTGACGCCGGGGCTCATCGAGGTGCTCCCAACAATCTCGAACTGCGCCGGAACGACGGCATCGAGCGACACGCCGTCGGCCCTTCCAAGCCCGCCGTTGAAACCGTTCAGCACCAGTTCCTGGACCACGCCGAGGCGGCCGTGGGCGCGAGTGGAGACATCGGCCTGCAGGTCCACCTCGTCGGCCAGCACGAAGAACTGCTGAACCGCCGTATTGAGGTAAATCTCGACGGCCACTTCAGGCGACGACGAGGTCGCCGTCACCGTGTTTGCAATCGACAACGCATCGCCGCCACCGTCGACGGGGCCGACCGCAACGGCGTCAACGCTGATGGTCGCCGACACCGTTGCCCCGGCCTCGACCACACCGAAGTCGCAGGTGACGGTCTGGGTATCGATCGCGCAAGCCCCGGCCACAGTTTCGCTGACGATCGCTGTCGGCGTGAGTTCGGTCGGGAAATCGTCGACGAGCACGGTGTCGAACGCTCTGCCGGGGCCGTGGTTCGTCACACTGATCGTGAACGTGCCGCTCTCGCCGACGATGAACACGTTCTGGGATTGATTGTTGGAGATGTTGGCGTCCAGGTCCACCAGCGGCGCGACCGCCGTCACGTTCACCGAGTCGCTGTCGTTCGCCGACAACGGATCCACCGAGGATGTCGTCACCGAACCAACGAAGGCAGCGTCGACAACCGGAACCGTTGGCGTCACATAGACGTAGACGTAGACCGCTCCGTTCGCACCGAGCGGCGCGGCTTCGGTGCACGTCACCGTCTGGCCAGCGACGTCGCAGGCGACCCCGTTGGCGGTGGCGCTATCGACCGTGAAGTCGGCCGGAATTTCCGTCGTGAACACCACATCCTCGGCCGATGCCGGCCCGTTGTTCAGCACCCGCCAGGCGATGTACTCGTTCTCGCCGACCACCATCGACAAACCCGATGACGTGTAGAACTCGACCGCGACATCGGCCTCGTCGGCCAACACATTCACCTCCACCGAATCGGTGTTGTTGGCGGCCACCGGGTCCACCGACGACGTCACGATCGACACATCGAAGGACCCTGCGGTCACCGACGCGACCGGCGTGAC
>JANOQU010000107.1:0-2032 GCA_031422355.1 Actinomycetes bacterium | reverse complement strand
GTCGGACAGCACGTCCTCGATCGTGATCCGGAGGGTCTCGCCCTTGGGGTTGGTGACGGTCCACCCGCCGTCGCCCTCCACCACGCGGTTCGGCGCGTTCATCCAGTTGAGCGGCTTGTAGGCGCCACCATCGGCATGGATCGCAACGCAACCGTCGGCTTTGACCATGATCAGCCGAACGGCCTCTGGCAGATGTGCGGAGAGCCGACCGCTGTAGTCGACGGTGCAGCGGGCAATGACGAGGCGCATCAGCGGCCGACGTGGTCCCGCATCCGCTTCTGGATCAGGTCGCGGCGCGCCTGCAGGTCGCGGTAGGTGAGCGACTCGGCCGACGCATCGAGACCGAAGCCCGCCTTGACCCCGTCGAGGTTGACTTCCATCGATCGCGGATCAACGCCGAGTTCTCGACCGATGCGCTCGCCGTGCCGTTCGGCGAACTGCATCGAGATGTTCGCGATTTCACCGAGTACGTCGAGTTCTGGTGCAAGACGCGCGATCGCCCCGTCGAGGAACACCATGTTCTTGACGTACAGCATCAGTTCCTTGGGCAGCTTCGCGCCATAGCCGAGCAGGGCCTTCACCACCCGCTGCACTTCCTTGACCAGTTCCTCGCCGCTCAGTGTCGTTGGATCGATCACTGGTTGGTCAAGGCGAAGATCGCGGATCACGGCTTCGAGGTCAGTGTCGTGGGGGAGCGCGCCGAGATCGCGCAGCGCTGCCACCTGACCCTTCACGTCGTTGGTGGTCGCTGCAATCATCATCCGCAGGAACGCCAGCCGGCGCTGCGTGGTGAGGCGTCCGACGATCCCGAAGTCGAGCAGCGCCGTACGGCCGTCGGCGAGGACGAACATGTTGCCGCCGTGCAGGTCGCCGTGGAACACGCCTTCGACCATCGCGCCCTCCATGAAGGCGATCATCCCGGCTCTGATCACGGCCTCGGTGTCGATGCCTGCGCCCTGCATACCTGCAACGTCGTCGAAGTTGAAGCCGGAAAGCTGCTCCATCACGAGAACCCGCCTGGTGACCAGCGTTGGGTGGGGACGGGGAACAACGAAGCGATCCTGATTCAAGTTCTTGAGAACGGCCGCCATATCCAGCATGTTGGCGGCCTCCATCCGGAAGTCCAGTTCCTCGACGATGGTTTCGGCGAACAGTTCCACGAGAGCTGGCGGGTTGGCCAGGGCGGCGATCGGGATTCGCCCGACGAGATGTGGCGCCAGCCACGCCATCACACGCAGATCCTTACGTACCAGGGTGCTGACCGACGGCCGTTGTACCTTGACGACCACCCGCTCGCCCGTGCGAAGCGTCGCTGCGTGAACTTGGGCGATGGAGGCTGCCGCCAACGGTGTGGTGTCGAAGGATGAAAACAGATCCTCGATCCGAGCGCCGAGGTCGGTCTCGACCGTTTGGCGAACGTCAGCCCAGGATTCAGGCGCGACTTTGTCGCGACACAGCTTGAACTGACTGACCAGTTCGGCGGGGAACAACCCGTCGCCGCTGGAGATGATCTGGCCGAGCTTGATGTAGGTCGGGCCGAGCGCTTCGGCGGCCAATCGCAGGCGCAGCGAAACATCGCTCCGGCTGTCCTCGACCGTCGCGAAGCGCCGCCGCTTCTTGCGTACCGCCCACGGGATCAGCGCCTTGCCGAGTCGACCGGCAACCGTGAGCACGCGTGTACCGGGCGGGATGCGCGTCGGCTTGGTGAGGTGCGGCACCTCGGCGATCGCTGCATCGCGCAATCGACCTGCGAGCGGCAGCCACGTGATGGCGTCGCGGTCCAGCACCCATGGTCCACTGTCGGTGAATGCTCCCCAACGCTGGTCACTGCTGTGCTCTTCGACGGTCGGGTCAGCCACGTGTGCAGTCTTGCGGCTTGATCGCAGATGCACACACCGCCGCTGCACATTGATCTGAAAGGTGGCACGAAAGTCGCACTGCGAAGCGCGTTAGAAGCCGCTGCCTCCGTGGGCTTGGTCGCACAGGCGTTCCTCGCCGGTGTTGATCTGGCCTGCGCCGACACCTTCCAGTG
>JANOQU010000106.1:0-4482 GCA_031422355.1 Actinomycetes bacterium | reverse complement strand
CGCCGCGCCGCCGATGGTCTTTGCAGTGGTCAACTCTCCTGAGACCGCGCACTTGATCGATCCGGCGGTGCGCGAGTGGAGCGCGGACTCGCGCCCGATCGGTGTCGGCACTCGGTTCATCATTCGAGGTCGTCTCGGCATCATTCCGATTCGAGGGATGAGCCAAGTCGTCGTCTGGGATCCACCAAGGCTTTCTGAGTTCCGAAGCGTTTCCCCGACGTGGCCAATTCGGATGACGGCCAGACATCGCTTCGAAGAACGCGTGGACGGCGGAACCGAGTACACGTGGTCGATCTCGTTCGAAGAGGCAAGCATTGTTGCACGGCCGCTTATCGCGATCCTGCGTCGGCTCTTTCTTCGAGCCTTTGCGGATCAAGCCGTTGCGCTCGAGCGCTATCTGAATCAGCGCGCTGCAGACGCTCCTGCGCCATTTCTCTGACCGACGTTACGCTCGAAAGCCAACCGGCTCACAGGTGAGGTAACCAAGATCGACGCTCCGCACTCCATCACAACCGACGATCAGCGCTCGCTCCGTCGGCTGAATGCGACGATGGCAGTCGTGCACGGGCTGCAGGCCGTGCTGATGATCGCACTCTCCAACTCGCTCTCGCTGCCAGTGACGGGGGTGTTCGCCAACGGCCCGCCCGGCCAACCAGAAGGTCCAGCTTCGATCGACCTCCTCTTCTCGTACCGGCTCGGGTGGGCAGTCGCCGCATTCGAGATCATCTCCGCAATGTCGCATGCCGTCGTCGCCTCTCGTTGGGGACATCCCCGCTACATCAACGAGTTGCAACGGCATCGCAACCGATTCCGATGGATCGAGTACTCGCTGTCGGCGTCGCTGATGATCGTGATCATCGCGGGCTTGACGGGCATCACCGACATCGCTGCACTGATCGCTCTCTTCGGCATCAACGCCTCGATGATCCTGTTCGGCTGGCTGATGGAAACCACCAACAAGCCTGGTGAGCGAGTGTCGTGGACACCCTTCGCGTTCGGCTGTGTGGCAGGGATCGTCCCGTGGGCGGCAATCGTGATCTACCTGATCGGCGCCGGTTCAGATGTCCCCACGTTCGTGTACGGGATTTTCGTATCGCTGTTCGTCTTCTTCAACTGCTTCGCGATCACCCAGTTGTTGCAATACCGGGCTCGTGGACGCTGGGCCAACTACCTGTTCGGCGAACGGACGTACATCTACCTCAGCCTGATCGCCAAGTCACTCCTCGCCTGGCAGGTGTTTGTCAACGTCTTGATGTGACCTGCCGGATCAATGGGGCATGACGCTACGTCGGCAAGGTGTAGAAGAAGCCTCGTCCCGACTTTGTTTCACGTCCGGGTTGGAGAAGTCCTTGCTGTTCAAGTCCTGTCAGTAGCTTTCCCGCGGTCACGACCGTCACGCCAGTCATATCGGCCACTTCCGTCGAGGAGACTCGGCCGCGCGCGTTGACCCACGACATCGCCTGATTCACTCTCATTGTTGGAGCGCTGAGGTGCGCAACTCGGTCCGCCAGTCTCCCGCGTGAGGCATCGCTGAGGCGCCAAGCCCGGTCCTGGCCAGCCGGAACCCCAGCGAGCTCAGTGACGACCGGATGACCCTCCACACTCGCACGAACGAGTCGATCTAGAGCGACGGCAACTTCGCCAGTGGGACGTTGAAGCAGTGGCCCAGCAACGGTCGCGTCGACCCATCCGTTCTGACACAACCTATTGATCATGAGAAGTGCGTCAGTGTCCGCTGCGATCGCCGACGGCTGAACCGCCGCGAGAAAGTTCACCATCTGAAGGTCCGGATCGCCGCCCATCAGCCCGACTCGTACGTACGGACCCTCGATCTCGGAGATCTCTGGGGCCGGCCTGCCAACCGCAAGCATGTCACTCACCATGCGGTCGACGCCGACCCCTTCCCGCTCGGCGAGCCGCAAAGCTGCCATCGCTTCAGCGAGCGCGCGATACCTCGGCACCGACGGATGCGTGATGATGTTTGAGGGACCAATGCCACCGATGAATCCACCTGGGGAAGTCACTGTGAGTACGTCGCCGACATGTTCGACCAGCGTCGGCTGAGGCGATAGCCAATCGCGGTGTACGACTCCGTTCACAATCGCTTCTCGAACGGCACGAGCCGGGAGAGCCCGAAACTGTCCTCGGGCGATCTGGTCACCGAGATGGACGGCTCGGTTCAAGTTCGACGCCACTTGGTCGACATCGGCGACCTGTTCGAGCAAGGCGCGGTCGCTTCTGACGCGTGCGGTGCTGTCGCCGCCAGGTACGTCTCGTCGGATGTAATCGATCCCTACAGCTGGTGTGGCCACGAACAAAAGCGATCCTGCATTCGATATCCGGCTCTCGCCGTCCACGACGTTCAGCCGTCTGAGTAAGTCTTCGGCTGTGCTGTTGGCGAGGTCGAGCGAGGCCCCGTCACCCGCTTGCCTCAACAAGCGTCGGGCGAGTTCGATAGCGACGGGCGACACATCCACGAAGGTGTGCCCCGATGGCTGCGCTGACCAATCGACACCCGTGCGTTGAAGTCTTCCGGAGTGCCATGTCGTGGGGTCGACCTCGACGCAATTGTCATCGACGCGCCATCTGATCTTGCCCGCGTGACGGACCGGCTCGATCGCCTCGTGAGTAGTGAGAACGAGGAGCCGGGTGCCTTCCAAGTTCACTTCCCGAACGGTCACCGTGAGCGTTCCGCCGGTCAACTCATAAAGGCGATGTCGTAACCAGTCGGGGTCGATTGCGGTCCCGACTCGTTCGCCCTTGTCGGCGATTCCGAGGATGAGTGCGCCGCCACCTGGAGTGTTCGCGAAACATGCCATCTCTCCAGCGAGGTACTTCGCTGCCGCCTCATTCTCATTGGTACCGGATCGGGACCAAGAAAACTATAAGTCACTGCAACCACCAACCAGTCAGTAACACTTTTACCCTCGAAAGTATAAGTCCTCGGCTCAAAGGCTGGATTGCTTTATGTTTCCCCATCGAACAGCTTGATCTGTCCGCTGCGGGATCCATGCGGCATGATGTGCGATCGACGTGCCACGGATCGCTTGCCTGAGCCGTCGAACAGTACGTGATGATTCCCGACACTGAGCCAGGGCGTGCCGGCGACCGGACATGGATCGCTGAACTGTACGAGCGGGAGTGGTCGTCGCTCATGCGAGCTGCATTCCTGCTCACCAGTTCTCGGTCGACCGCCGAGGAGATCGTGCAGGACGCGTTCGTTCGATTGCAGGCAACCAGAACGACGGTGCTCAACCCTGCGGCCTACCTACGCACGGTCGTCGTCAACGCGTGCCGCGACGTTCATCGCCATCAGGCTGTGGTCGCTCGACATCCGCCCCCGGCTCCCGAACCAGCGTTCGCGGAGCATGACGAGATGTTCGACGCCCTCGCGCGGCTGCCGTGGCGACAGCAAGCCGCACTGGTGCTTCGGTTCCACGTCGATCTCGCCGAACTCGATATTGCCGCAGCACTCGGCTGCCGACCCGCAACCGTCAGATCGCTCATCCATCGAGCACTTGCCACCCTTCGGAAGGATCTCAGCGAATGAATGCCACCCTTGAAGACCGACTGCGCCATCACTACGACGAGCGCACCCGCACGATCCCCGACCATGGTCCGGGGCTCGACGATGGCGCCGTAATGCGCGCCAACACAGGGTCCTCCGAACGGCGGCCACACCGAGTCGCTCGGGTCTCGCTGGTGATCGGCTCGCTCGCCGCAGCAACCATGCTCGGGTTCGTCCTCATCAATCGGCCGAACACCGAACAGCCCGCTGTCGGTTCCGTGGGATCGAGCTCACCGAACAGTTCTCCGTTCAGTTCGGTGGCCGAGATCGTGGAGGCGCTCGCGCCGGTGCAGACGCTGCCGGATGGTCCAGACGTTTCAGAGACTCCGGCCACGGTCGCCGCTTCGGCGCCAACGGACTGGTACCGGCTCCAGCCCGACCTGGATGTTGCCTGGTACCAGGAGCCGAGCGGCGAGACATCGACGATGGTGTGCTGGCGAACCCCCGTCGACTCGGAATGTCTCTCCGATGAATTCCCGGGTGCCCTTCCGCTGATCGTGCCGACCGCCGGAGGTCAGACGCTTGTCGTGACCGGGGGAATCACGAGCGCGACGACGCTCGATGTTCAACTCACCAGCGGCGAAGTGCTGAGCGCTCCACTGGAGATCGACGAGATGATCAATTGGGGTGTTGCCCGCTATCAACTCCCCGACGGCGAGAGCATCACCGCCGTCGGTGACGCATCGGTGACGGCGAGCGAGCCGGCGGTGGTGCCGGGCCAGACGCTGCCACCCGTCGTCGGCCTCAACGACATTCCGATCACCATTCCGGCTGGCAGTGAGCTCAGCTACTGGCGTTGGTTCCCAGATCTCGACATCTCCGAGCGACAGACCGCCGCAGGCGGCACCGAACTTTGTTGGCGAACACCGGCAGGCACGGGCTGTATCGACGACTCGTTCATCAGCCCGCAGGTC
>JANOQU010000105.1:0-11547 GCA_031422355.1 Actinomycetes bacterium | reverse complement strand
GGTTGGATGTGCATCGGACTACGACGACGTGAACGGCCCGCCGGCTGTCACTGTGCCGCGCACGGGCGTGGTCGTTCGTGTCGTTGCCCAGGACAACCTATTTCGGGCCCCCGCGACCGTTGCCAAGGTCGGCGACACGGTGCGTTTCGAGAACGTCGGCCGCAACGACCATGACGTGCTGCCAAAAGAGGGTGACGCATGGGGAGTAGCCGTTGGCGCTTTCCCTCCGGATGCGGTCTACGAGCATGTTTTCGAGGCGCCGGGAACCTACGAGTACTACTGCTCGATCCACGGCACGAATACGGCTGGCATGGTCGGAACAGTTACGGTCACCGGTTAGTCAGAGGCATTGATCAGGGGGATTGATGAAGCGGTTCATCGGATGGTTCATTTCAATCACGTTCGCGCTCGCCGCGACTGGATGTGGCAGCGAGGACAAGCCAGCGTCGACAGCGCCCGCGCCGACTACCACAAGCGCTGAGGCGATCGCGCCGGCTGAGTCCGATGTCGCCACCGAGTCGGCCCCGACCGTCGTTGCGTCTGCACCGCCCGAGACCGAGCAGCCCAGCGAGTCGACCACGGCCGAAACCGCCGAGGCGGTTGAGGCCGCCGCCGGAGTGATCAACGTTCCCGACGATCAGCCGACAATCCAAGCAGCAGTCGATGCCGCCGAACCGGGCGACCTGATCCTGATCCAGCCGGGCACATACAACGAAGCGGTCACGGTCGAGACCGAGAACCTGACGATCCGGGGCGTCGACAGGAACACGACGATCCTGGATGGCGAGTTCGAACTCGACAATGGCATCCGAGTCGTCGGGGCGAACGGCGTTGCCATCGAGAACCTCACCGCCCGCAACTACACCCGCAACGGATTCTTCTGGACCGGCGTCACTGGCTACCGCGGCTCGTACCTGACCGCATTCCGTAACGGCGACTACGGCGTCTACGCATTCCTGTCCTACTCGGGCCAGATCGATCACAGCTATGGCGGCGGCAGCCCCGACGCTGGCTTCTACATCGGCGGTTGCTACCCCTGCGACGCGGTCATCACCGACGTGGTCTCGGAATACAACGGCCTCGGCTATTCCGGCACGAACTCGGGCGGCGACCTGTACATCGTCAACTCGATCTTCCGTTTCAACAGAGCGGGAATCGTGCCGAACAGTGGCAGCTACGAGTTGTGCTACCCGGAGCGAGAGAGCACGATCGTTGGCAACCTGGTGTACTCGAACAACCAGCCAGACACCCCCGCAATCGATGTTGCGCTGCTCGCGATGGGCAACGGAATCCTGAGCGCAGGTGGAGTGAGCAATATGATCGAGCGCAACTTCGTCTACGACCACGACAAGACTGGTATTGGCCTGGTGCCGTTCCTGGAAGAAGACGCAAACGACGATCAGCCCTCGCCCGACACCTGGGATCAGCCATGCGCGGACACCCTCGATGATCCTCTTCCGGATCCAGCAACGGTTCCGGCGGCGGTGCTGTGGGACTCGCACCTCAACGTCGTGCGCGACAACGTGCTCGAAGACAACCGGGTCGCCGACATCGCGGTGGACTCGGCCGGCACAGATTTGGCCACGTTGGGCAACTGCTTCAGCGACAACACCTTCACCACGTCGGCTCCGACGGATCTGGAGACACTCGCCCCGTGCGACGGCACTGGCGCCGGTGATTGGACCGTGGGCGGATTGAACGTGGTTTCGTGGCTTGCCGAGACGCACCCGCCGTCGCAGGACTACAAGACGTCGTCGCCCGAACCGCCTTCCCAGGACAACATGCCAGACGCCGAGACGGCGCCTGCGAATCCCGCAATCGACGGTCCCATCTCGATCGACATCGACTCGATCACGGTGCCATCGAAACCCGGATGACTCGACCGCGTTGGGTGTCGGTGGGGGGCTTTATTCTGCTCGCCGTACTGGCTGGCTGTTCGACCGACTCATCGACGGATTCATCAACAACAGAGCACGATCACGCGGGTCATTCGTCTGACCAATCGCCGAGTCAGAACGCGCCGGATGCCCCGGGTGCCGGTGCCCAGGGACGGGTTCCACAGTTCATCGTGGAGTGCCCCTTCAGCCACGCCCTCGCCGACGACCCGATCGTGTTTCCCGGCTTGCCTGGGAGCTCCCATATGCACCTGTTCTTCGGCAACGACACCGCCGACGCATTCTCGACGACCGAAACGTTGCTCGCTGGAGATTCGCACTGCGATCAGCGACTGGACACAGCGTCGTACTGGGTGCCAGCACTGTTCGACGGCGACGCAATGCTGACCCCCGCCAAGAGCGTGGCCTACTACCGGCCCGGTGCAGGGATGGATCCAACGTCGGTCCAGCCCTACCCGGCTGGCCTGAAGATCGTCGCCGGCAGCGCCGGAGCGGAGGCGCCGCAATCGACAGCAATCGTTGCCTGGACGTGCGGAACAGGCATCGCTCGCGAGGCCACACCGCCGACGTGCCCGACGAGTAGACCTCTTCGATTCCTGGTGACGTTCCCGGACTGTTGGGATGGCAGGAACCTCGACAGCGTTGACCACGCTTCGCATATGGCATACAGCAACGGCGGAGCATGCCCAGCCGGTCATCCGGTGCCCGTCCCTCAATTGCAGTTCTCCGTCGTCTACGGATTCAGTGGCGATCCGGCCGCCTTGCGCCTCGCGAGTGGAGCCGTCATCACAGGCCATGCCGACTTTTTCAACGCTTGGGATACAGCAAAGTTGTCCAGCGAAATCCGCCAGTGCATCCACCGAGCAGTGGTCTGCGGTGTCACCAGCGGCGGAAACTGAACGGCGGTTGTTCTGTGAACGCATCGTTTCCGAACTCGGGTAAGCAGCACGGGCCAATCAGCGCAGGGTAAGGTGCTGGCTTCACTTCAGGGGAGAGAAAAGCTGATGAAGATTCGTAGATATGCAGTCTTGACGATTGCCGGTGCACTTCTATTCGGAGCATGCGGCAGCGATGAGAAGAAAGCAGAGACCACTACAGCGGACACCGCTGCGCCAGTGGGCGATACCACCGCACCGGCAGGCGACACCACGGCACCCGCCGCTGGCATCGATTGCAAGCCAGTCAAAGCCGGAGTGTTGTCCGTCGTGACGAGCCTGCCCGGCCCGAACTTCTGGGGTACCGACGAGGCCGACCCGAGCGAGATCAAGTCCGGCATCGAGTACGACATGGCGGTTGCGATCGCGACGGCCTGCGGCCTCGAAATGCAGGTTCGTAACGAACCGTTCGAGGCGCTCACGGCAGGCCAGATCGCTGCCGACTCCTATGACCTGTCGTTGTCGCAGGTGACCATCACAGACGCCCGTAAGGAAGTCATCGACTTCTCGGTCCCGTATTTCAAGTCCGATCAGGGCCTGCTCGTCAAGGCTGGCACGGCGATTGCGGACTTCGCAGCATTGGCCGATCTCAAAGTCGGCGTGCAAGTAGCGACGACCGCCGAGTACTACTTCCTCGAAGAGCCATCCTGGAAGCTCAACTCGGACCCGCAATCCTTCCCGGACCTCATCGCTGCGTATGCCGCGCTGAACGCTGGCCAGGTCGACGTCGTCGTCATCGATACGCCGATCAACCTTGGACAAGCAGCGGCGTCGGATGGGGCGCTCGAAGTTGTCGGCCAGATCTCGACCGGCGAGGAGTACGGCGCGATTTATCCGAAGGGCAGTGAGAAGGGTCCGATCTTCGACGGGATCATCCAGGGCCTGATCGACGACGGCACGGTTCCGGCACTCATCGCGAAGTACCTCGGTGGCGATCCCGGCTCCGTGCCGTTCATTGCCCTCCCGGCTTCCTAAGCGCCGCGAAACGTTTGTCAGCCGATGTCTGACTTTGCCAGGACCGAGGTACCCGTCGCACGGCGGGTACCTCGGGTTCTGACGTACCGCACTGCGTCGATACTGTCGCTGCTGTTTCCGTTCACCGGAATCCCTGCGCTGCTCGCATCGTTGAAGGCAAGCCGGATGCAACGGGCTGGACGCATCGAGGATGCCCGCCACGATGGCGAGCGTGCTCGCGACTGGTGCTGGTATTCGTTGGGTTACGGATTGCTCGTCTACTTCCTCGTCTTCCTGGTCATTCTGTTCACAATTCGTGACTTCACCGTGTCGAAGACCTTCTTCAAAGTGGAGGGCGCGCTTTCGTCGGCCAAGGCTTGGAAGTCGCTCCTGAAGGGCTTCTGGATCAACATCCAAGTCTTTCTCTGGGCTGAAGGCATCGTGCTCGTGTGGGCACTGTTGGTCGCGATCCTTCGCCTGCTTCCGGGTAAGGCGTGCAAGCCGATTCGATTCGTGGCGGCGGCTTACATCGACCTGTTTCGGTCGATTCCGGCGATTCTCGTTCTATACATCATCGTGTTCGGGCTGCAGACCGCGCGCCTGCCGATTCTCGAAGACTTCAGTGTCAATCAGTACTGCATTCTTGCCCTGGTGCTCGTCTACGGCGCCTACGTGTCCGAGGTCTACCGAGCCGGCATCGAGTCGATCCACTGGAGCCAGGTTGCAGCGGCAAGGTCTCTTGGGTTGTCGTATGGACAGACGATGCAATACGTCGTCGTACCGCAGGCCGTGCGTCGCGTCATTCCCCCGCTGCTCAATGATTTCATCGGCCTCCAGAAGGACACGGCCCTGATCTCGGCGGTTGGAACGCTGGAACTTCTGGCACGTGCCCGATTCCTTAACAACTCGGCCGCCACGCTCACGGGCTACGCGATGGCTGCGATCCTGTTCATCGTGATCACCATTCCGATGACGCGGGCGACGGAGCGATTGATCAAGAGCGACCAGAAGAAGATGCGGGTGGGCTGAGATGACATTCCTCGAAATGGAAGATGTTCACAAGACTTACGGACAGAACGCTGTCCTTCGTGGTGTTGACCTTGTGGTCGACAAGCATCAAGTCGTTTGCTTGATCGGAGCGTCAGGATGTGGAAAGTCCACGCTGCTCCGTTGCGTCAACGCACTCGAAGAGATCGATGCAGGTGTCATTCGAATGGATGGGGACAGGGTCAGTGGTCGGGGTATCGACCTCAATGACCTGCGGACAGACGTTGGCATCGTCTTTCAAAGCTTCAACCTCTTTCCGCACATGTCGGTGCTCAAGAACATCACGCTCGGCCCACGAAAGGTGTTGAAGATCTCGCAGGCGGATGCCGTCGATCGGGCGATGGTGTTACTCGAGAGCGTGGGCCTGGGGGAGAAGGCCCACGAGTATCCCGACCGTCTTTCTGGTGGGCAACAGCAACGCGTCGCAATCGTGCGCGCTCTGGCAATGGGACCTCGCCTGCTTCTGCTGGACGAGATCACGTCGGCCCTCGACCCTGAATTGGTCTCAGAGGTTCTCAATATCGTGCGCTCCCTCGCCGCCGACGGAATGACGATGGTGCTGGCGACCCATGAAATGGGCTTCGCCAAAGAAGTGAGTTCCAAAGTGTGCTTTCTGCATCAAGGCGTCGTGCACGAAGAAGGTCCGCCTGAGCAGATCTTCGGCGACCCGACTCAAGAACGCACCCAGGCATTTCTTCGCAAAATTGTGGAGGCCGGCAGGCTCTGACATCTCGCGGCTTCTCACATCACCCCTTGACAGTGAGACGGATTCGTCTTATCGTCTCATCCTGTGACTTTGGCCGAAACGCGAATCCTCGACGCCACCAAAGTGTGCTGTGAGCGGTTCGGCATTGCCAAGGTCAGCATTGACGACATCGCAGCTGAGGCCAAGGTTTCTCGGGCGACGCTGTATCGGATGTTTCCCGGTGGCAAGGACGTCGTGTTCGACGCGCTGCGGGTCCGTGAGTTGGAAGAGTTCTTCTCCGCACTGACACTTGCCGTCGAAGGCACCGACACGCTCGAGGATCTGCTGGTCAACACCGTGGTTTCCGCGACCACCGAACTCCGCAACGATCAGCACCTTGCGATCATGCTGATGTCGGAACCCGGTGAGACACTTGCCCAACTCACGGTCAGCGGCGTGCCTCGGATCATTCGAATGGCCACCCTGTTCCTGTCGCCGATGGTGGACACCTATCTCGACCGCCAGCGGGCGACTCGACTTGTCGACGTACTGGCGCGCCTCGTCATCTCCTACTTCCTCGCCCCGTCTGACGACATCGATCTCGGTGACCCGAGTTCGGCTCGATTCTTCATTCGAACCCATGTGTTGCCAGCGGTCAACCAGACCATTCCCTCATCGACGACTATCTCAACGACCATCACCTCAACGACCGGAGCTTGCTCATGACCATCGTCCACAACGACAACGAGACCATCCTCGGTCGCGGAGAGATCAACGACATCGACGCGATTCTCGCGATCCCGACCGGCGACCCGAACGAGGTCGAGCACATCGTCAAGAACAATGCAGACTCGATCTTCACGTGGGACTACAGCCTCGCAAGGCCCGCACTTCGCAAGTTGTACGAAAAGGCCAAGGTCGGCCAATGGAATGCCACCACCGATCTCGACTGGAGCATCGACGTCGATGTCGAAAAGACGGTCGCTCAGGATGCGCTCATCGTCGGCTCGGGCTTCAACGTCGACAGCTATGCGGGCACGCCGGTTGCCAAATGGGGCGACAAGGAATGGCTCGACTTCGGGATCGAGGGGCGAAACTGGCAACTCAGTCAGTTCCTCCACGGCGAACAGGGCGCCTTGATCTGTACTGCCAAGATCGTCGAGACCGTGCCGTGGTACGACGCAAAGCTGTATGCGAGCACGCAGGTCGTCGACGAAGCCCGTCACGTCGAAGTGTTCGCTCGTTACCTCGACGAGAAGTTGGGTGGCGGCTACCAGGTCAACACCCACCTGCGGATGCTGCTCGACGACATCATCAACGACAGTCGCTGGGACATGACCTACCTCGGAATGCAGATCATGGTCGAGGGCCTCGCGCTCGCGGCGTTCGGGTTCCTGCACAGCATGACCCAGGAACCGCTGCTGAAGAAGTTGCTGCGCTACGTCATGAGCGACGAAGCCCGCCACGTCGCCTTCGGTGTGCTCAGCCTCAAAGAGGTCTATGACGGCATGACCGACGCCGAGATGAAGGACCGCCAGGAGTTCGCCTTCGAGGCCGCGGTGCGGATGCGCGACCGGTTCATGCAGCAAGAGGTGTGGGAGCGTCAGGGCATCAACATGCGCGACATCATGCCGATCGTGCTTGCCGATCCGACCCGTGAAGTCTTCCAGACCATGCTGTTCAGCAAGATTGTTCCGAACTGCAAAAAGCTCGGTCTGCTCGATCGCAACGACAAGTGGCTCCGCCGCCGGTTCGAGGAGATGAACGTGATCCAGTTCGAGGATTGGGCAGACACGGGCGAAGAGTACGAAGCGTTCGGCTTGGAAGCCGAAGCAACGCCCGTCGCCGGCGAGTAGTCCGCAAGACCCGGCGCCAGCCAGCACGCTGTCATCAAATGTCGGGCTCTGGCCGACATATGGTGCCAGCGTTGCGTGACCCGGCTCGCCGACTGATGAACTCATATACAATCTGTCTTGTATGTCCGACCGGTCCTTCCTAGCGCTCCATGCCCTGAGGATCAAGGGGTTCGCCAAAGCGGATGCGCTGGCCGACCTGGCTGGCCTCGATCTCGAGACCGTTGAAACGCAACTGGACGAGCGCCTGAGTCGGGGCCATGCGCAGTTCCGTGAAGCGAGGGCCCTCTGGCAATTGACCGCGGCGGGACGCTCAGCTCACGCGGACGAGTTGGCCCACGAAGTCGTCGGCCTAGATCGGGAGACGCTGGCAGCGCGCTACCAGCCCTTCCTTCGACTCGACAAACGGCTCAAGGAACTCTGCGAAGACTGGCGGGACAATGATTGCGCGTCGGCCGACATCGTCGAGCGGCTGTCGGCATTCGACAGCGATGCGCAACAAGTCGTCAAAGGAATCGGCGAGGTGTGGCCGCGGCTTTCGATGTACGCATCGCGATTGGCACAAACGTGCCAGCGATTCGCATCGGGCGAAACGAAAATGCTTACGGGCGTGATGTGTGGCAGCTACCACGATGTTTGGATGGAATTGCACGAAGACCTGATCCTCACCCAGGGGATCGACCGTGTCGAGAAAGGATCGATCTGATGGCCCGCTTCGGCCGAGTACTGACCGCAATGGTGACCCCGTTCGATGCCGATGGTTCGCTGAACCTGGACGTCGCCCGAGATCTGGCCCGCTATTTGCAAGATCATGGCAACGACGGATTGGTGATCGCCGGCACCACCGGCGAGGCGCCGGTTCTCTCCGACGATGAGCGGCTGTCGCTGTTCGCCGCTGTGATCGAAGCCGTCACGATCCCGGTCATTGCCGGAACCGGGACCAATGACACTGCCCACTCGGTGCATCTCACCAGGGAAGCCAAAGCGCTGGGCGCGGCTGGCACGCTCGGGCTGTGTCCGTATTACAACCGACCGTCGCAAGCCGGGATCGAGGCTCACCTGCGGGCGATGGCAGCCGCAAGCGACCTGCCGATGATGCTCTACGACATCCCGATCCGCACCGGTCGCAAGATCAATACGCCAACGTTGCTCAGACTGTTCCGCGAGGTGCCGAACATCGTGGCGCTGAAAGACGCAGCCGGAAACCCGGGCGAGACGGCGGCGCTGATCAGTAGCGCCCCCGACGGCGTCGAGGTGTACAGCGGCGACGATGCCATGACCCTGCCGTTGCTCGCCGTCGGAGCCGTCGGAGCCGTTGGAGTGGCGACGCACTGGACGGGAGACGACCATCGGCAGATGATGGATCTGTGGGAAAAAGGAGACACCGAGGGCGCGCGTGTGGTCAACAGCCGACTGCTCGAAAGCTTTGCATTCGAAACGGGCGACGATGCCCCGAACCCTCTACCGTCCAAGGCAATGATGCGCTTTCTCGGCATTCCGGTTGGCCAGGCCCGCCTGCCAATGGGTGATGCTCCGGATTTTGTCGAGCAGCGAGCGCCGGAAGTGTGGGCCAACCTGACACGATGGAGGGATGAATTTCCCCTTCGCCCCTCTCGTGCATGATCTGATCCAGCCCCTGTGAGCTCGCCAGTCAAGATCATCTTTCTCGGTGGACTCGGTGAGGTCGGCCGTAACTGTATGGGCATCGACCTCGATGGTCAGGTGCTGTTGATCGACTGCGGGCTGATGTTTCCCGACGCCGATATGCACGGTATCGACCTGGTTCTGCCCGACTTCACTTGGCTGCGCGAGAACGCTGACCGGGTTGTTGGATGCGTTGCGACCCACGGCCACGAGGACCATGTCGGGGCCCTGCAGTATCTGCTCCGAGAGCTCAGCTTCCCGATCTACGGCTCGGCGGTCACGCTCGGTTTGGCTCGCAACCGAATCGAAGAGGCCGGCCTACTGGGTCGTACCGAGTTGGTCGTCGTCAAGGACGGCGAGCGGCGGATGATCGGCAACTTCGACGTCGAATTCATCCCGGTCACCCACAGCGTGCCTCACGCTCATGCGATCGTGCTGCACACTCCCCAGGGTGTCATCGTCCATTCCGGCGACTTCAAGCTGGATCTCACGCCCGTCGATGGGCGGCGTACCGATCTTGCCCGGCTCGGGGCGATTGCGTCCACCGAGGGAGTCCGGTTGCTGTTGGCCGACAGCACCAACAGCGAAGAGCACGGCTACGCGCCGAGCGAGAAATCCGTCGGAGCGGTGTTGCGCGGCATCTTCGCGGAGCAGAAGGGCCGCCGGATCATCACGGCCAGCTTTGCCAGCCACCTCCACAGGATCCAGCAGATCGCCGACGCCGCGATCGCCAACGACCGCATCGTCGCGACGCTTGGTCTCAGCATCAAGAAAAACGTCCGGATGGGCCGGGACCTGGGCATCCTCAACATCCCAGACAAGTCCTTGATCGACATCGAGGAAGCTGACAAATACCCGCCGGAGCGGTTGTGCATCGTGTCCACGGGCTCCCAGGGTGAGCCGATGTCGGCACTCGGTCTGCTCGCCCGTGGGGAGAACCGCTGGATCAAGGTCGGCGACAACGACACCGTCATTCTGTCCAGCCACGCGATTCCCGGCAATGAGAGCAACGTGAACCGTGTCATCGACGGCTTACTCCGAGCCGGCGTCGACGTCATCCACAGCGGCATCGCCGATGTTCACGCCACGGGTCACGCCCAGGCAGACGAGTTGAAAACCTACCTGTCGATCGTCAAGCCCGAGTATTACGTACCGATCCATGGCGAGTACCGCCACCTCGTGGCGAACTCCAAGCTCGGCGTGATGATGGGCGTCGCTCCCCAGAACGTGATTCTGTGCGAAGACGGCGACGTCTTGTCGCTGGACGACGACGGTCTCGCGTTGGCCGGTCGTGTGCCGTCGGGCTATCTCTACGTCGACGGAATCGTCGGCGACGTCGGCCAGGGTGTGCTACGCGACCGCAAAGTTCTTGCCGAGGAAGGGGTGGTGGTCGTCGTGGTGACCGTCGACATCACGTCTGGCAAGGTGCTCACCGGACCCGAGATCATTACCCGTGGCTGGGTCTATGCGCCAGAAGCCGAAGATCTGCTCGACGAAGCATGCGACCGGGTTGCGGCAGCCGTCGAATCCGCTCTTGCAAAGGGTGAGCGCAACGTGGATGCGCTCGAACGAGACGTTCGCAAAGCCGCCGGGAAGTTTGTCAGCGAGCGCACCAAGCGTCGCCCGATGATCGTCCCGGTCGTCATGGAGGCATGACGTCAGTGCTTCGTACGGTCGGTGTCGCTGTCGTCGTTGTTGCGACGGTCCTGTGCGGCGGGTTGGTCGGTTGTGCGTCCGATCAGCCGAAGGAGCCAGTCGCGATCACGGTTGGGCCAATCGCCGCCGGCGAGGCGCCGTTGCGGGTCGAATTGATCGCTGCTGCGATCGATGCGGTCGAGGCAACTCTCGGCGCGCCCCAACGCTTTTTCGAGATCAATGCAACGCCGACAATCGTCAACCTCTTCGTCGCCGTGGGTAGTGGCACGCAAGCGGTCGCCTATGTGTACGCAGCGGGTGAACTTGGCGAGCCCGCCGCGCCGCTGCCGGCGTCGGGGCCGACCTTCGATTCCACCGAGGTCGACCTCGATGCGTCCCTCGTGCTCGCCGAGGCACGCGCCCAACTGCCCACATCAGATTTCAGGCTGTTCTCGATCACCGGACTCGACGCCGGAGGCGTGAACTATCAGGCCGTGATCAACTCCACCCAGGGCACCGAATTCATCGTCTATCTCAGCGGCGATGGCGACATTCTCGGAACGGACCAGACCATTGGAGCCGAGGGTTGATCGGCGCGCCGCAGCGCGGATGACGGGGGGATGCCACGGGGATCACACACCCCCTTGGTACCTTTGAGCACCTATGGCCACGTGGGGGAGCAAGCCCCGGAAGACGTCGTCGACCAGATCGACATCCAAGTCGGGCTCTTCCGCGCCCAGATCGCCTGCGCGTGCGCCAGCCAAGGCATCGTCGTCTGGATTCAACCGCTCGGCCTCCAGCGGCGGCAGCGGCAAGTCGGCTCCAGCACCCGCTGCGCGCCGAGGTGACCGAACCCGAACGGAGCTTCGCTCCGCCGTCGAGGGTCGCGAGAACGAGTT
>JANOQU010000104.1:0-6112 GCA_031422355.1 Actinomycetes bacterium | reverse complement strand
GGAGTACAACGACGTCTCGACGCCCGGTGACTCGACGTGGGCACTGTTCGACGAGCAGACGGCGATGAACTTCGTGCTCAAGCCTGGCTATGTCGATGCCGTCTTGATCAAGGGCGATGGCAGCGTCACCGACGACGTTCTGGCCGGCCGGGTTCAAGCGGCGTTCGATCAAGCCCAGGGGCCAGAGGTCAGTGAGGCGCTGACCGGGTTGGAGATCATCGCCCAGAACCAGACCGAACTGGAGAAGGGCCTCGGCTTCTTCACGATCTTTCTGTCGATCTTCTCGATCATCGCGCTCGGCGTTGGCTGTTTCGTGATCTACAACGTGTTCTCGATCACGGCCGCCCAACGGCGCCGGGAGAATGCTCTGCTGCGCGCGATCGGAGCGAGTCGACGACAGGTGACGCGAGTGATGCTGCTGGAAGCCGTCGCTGTCGGCGTGTTCGGATCGATCGCTGGTCTGGTCGCCGGTGCAGGGCTGGCGATCGGCATCCAGGAAGTACTCAATGCGTTCAATCTCGGAATCCCGTCGCGGGGCCTCTCGGTGACGGCCGCCACTGTGATCATCACGATGGTCGCAGGTGTCGTGACGACCCTGCTGGCCGCGATCGTGCCGGCCGTCGCGGCCGGGCGGGTGGCCCCGGTTGCAGCGATGAGCGAATCGGCGTTCGAACAAGTGCGCTCGATGCGGGGGCGGATCATCGCTGCGTCGGTGTTCGTTGGCCTCGGCGCGGCCGCAATCGTGTTCGTGCTCGCCGGCGCGGATTCGGTACTGCTCGGCGCCGCAGTCCTGGCGATCTTCGTCGGTGTGCTTTTGCTCGGCCCGGTGATGGCGAATCCGATCTCCCGGCTACTCGGCGCACCGGTGCAGCGCTTCCGCGGCATCACCGGGGCGATGTCGCGCGGCAACGTGCAACGAAACCCGCGACGAACGGCACGTACGGCAGCACCGGTCTTGATCGGAGTCGCGCTGGTCACAGGGGCCACCGTGTTCGCTGCATCGCTGAAGGAACAGTTGCGTGAGACCATCGGGCAAGTGTTCGTCGGCGACTACGTGATCAATTCCAGCAACGGCGGCTCTTTGAGCTTTGGTCAGGAGTTCGTCGACACGCTCAACGAATTGTCAGCCGTCGGTGACGCCACCGGGCTTGGGTTCGCGAGTATGGCCGATGCCGAAGGCAAGCCGCTGAGCGCAACGACCGTCAACCCGGAGCACGCGGTTGGTCTGCTCGACTACAAATTCGTGGAAGGGTCATTTGCGGACCTCACGCCAGACGGCATGCTGATCAGCGCAGGCGAGGCCAAGCGCAAGGACCTTCAGCTCGGCTCGGTGATCGAGGTGCGGATCGGCGACATCACCAAGACGGTGACGATCCAGGGTATTTACACCTCGACCGAACTGGCCCAGGCGCGTGTCGTCGATCGCGCTCTGCTCTACGACACGTCTGCCAGCAACCAAGCCGCTTTTATCGTGGTCACGCGGGCTCCCGGGGTTTCCGACGGTGCGTTCCGCGACGCTGTCGATGCCGCGATCAGCGCCTACGGCATCGGCACGCTGCAGGATCGTGACGAGTTCATCGACGGCCGCAGCGACATCATCGATCAGAGCCTGTCGTTCATCTATGGGCTGCTCGCGTTGTCGGTCATCATCGCCGTGTTCGGCATCGTGTTGACAATGCTGCTCGCCGTCTACGAACGCCGCCGAGAAATCGGCCTCCTCCGAGCGGTCGGTATGACGAGATCGCAGGTCCGTACGACGGTTCGATGGGAGAGCGTGCTGACGTCGCTCTACGGTGCAATCGTCGGCGTCGTGCTCGGCCTTGTCCTCGGCTACATCATCATCGTTGCCCTGAAGGACCAGGGCCTGTCGAACTACACCGTGCCGACCAGCGCGATTGCATTCATCGTGATCGCAGCATTCATCACCGGCGTACTTGCAGCGGTCATCCCGGCCTGGCGGGCAACAAGGCACGACATCCTCGAAGCGATCTCGACCGGCGTGTAGCCGCCGTAGCCTCGGTCTAATGATCGATCCAGCCAATCCCGGCGAAGCCGTCCTCCAATTCCTGGCTGACCGCCATCTGGCGACGCTCACCACACTGCGCCGAGACGGCAGTCCTCACGTCGTCGCGGTCGGATTCAGCTACACACCCGGCGACCAGATCGCCCGGGTGATCACGTTCGCACCGTCGGTCAAGGCTCGTAATGCGTCACGCGGTGGCCGGGCAGCGGTGTGTCAGATCGATGGTGGCCGCTGGCTGACGCTGGAGGGCGAGGTGAGCCTGGTCACCGACGACCAGGGAGTCGCTCGTGCGGTCGAGGGCTACGCTGCCCGATACCGCCAGCCCAAAGAACGCGACGACCGGGTCGCGATCGAGATTCGGGTCGACCGAATTCTCGGTCGGGCCTGATCAAGAAAAGGACAAGATCGTGGACGGCTATTCGGAAACACCACTGCTGCAGAAGTTGGGTATCCGCGAAGGCACGCGCATGACCGCCGTCAACCAGCCGGCCGATTTTCGGGCCAATCTTGGCGAGCTACCACTTGCGGTCGAGTGGGCCAACCGGGTTCGGCCACCACTCGACCTCGTCGTTGCCTTCCACACCAAGCGGGCATCGCTCGTTCGAAACTGGCCGACGTTGACCGCCGCCGTCACGCCAGAAGGGGCTGTGTGGATTGCGTGGCCGAAGAAGGCCAGCGGCGTCGACACCGACATCACTGAAGACGTCCTCCGCGAGGCGTTGCTGAAGTCGGGCTGGGTCGACAACAAGGTCTGCGCCATCGACGAAACCTGGAGCGGTCTGCGTTTCGTTCTCCGCAAAACTGGTCGGCCGAAGAAGTCCGCTGGGGCCGCCAAGCCGGCCAAACTTCGCAAGGCCCGTCCCGGCGCCCACCGCTGATCGGCGGTGGTCTCGGTGTTCGGGCGACCAGAGCGTGGCGACGCTAGACCCTTGGTGCTGGCTCATCGTGGCGGAGCGGCCCTCGGAGCCGAGAACTCGATCGAGGTACTTGCGGCGGCCGCATCGTTCGGGGCAGATGCCGTCGAGATCGACATCCAAGAGCTCGGCGATGGTTCGCTGATCCTTGCCCACGACGGTGTCGTTCGACGTCGGCTCATCCGTGGGCGAGTTCGGCTGCGCTCGATCGATCGTTCCCGCTACGAGCGGCTGACCCGTCGCCCAGCCGTCACCGTTGCCGACCTCGTGGACCGCGTCGGCCGGATGACGACCGGTCCCGACACCGCCCGCCCCTCGCTCAGTCTGTACCTCGACGTCAAATCCGTCAGCCCCGCCGGAGTCGAGCGCCTGATCGAGACAGTGGCGCAGGGCCCTCTTCGCGACCACACCGTCGTTGGTTCGTTCTCGGCCAAAATCGTGAAGCTTGTCGCTGCTGACGGTCGACTCCCCGCCTCGATTCTGTACGGCGATCGCCAAGCTGACCCCCTGCAACTCCAGACCGAGCTCGGATGCGCGTTCGTGCATCCATGCTTCGACAGCGCACCGTCGATGGTCGACGAACTAGCCGGCGTATGGATGGAACGAGCCCATCGCGCCGGGCTCACGGTCGTGAGCTGGAATACCAATGACGCTCGCCTGATCGCGAGAATGGTCGACGCTGGTTTCGACCTGATCTGCACCGACGATCCCCGGATTGCGAGTGCTGTCCTGCGGAACACCAGCGGCTGACGGCCCGGCGTCCAGGGCTCAGTGGAACACCGCGCGGATGCCTTCGCCCCGAACGACTCCGGGCAGATCTCGGCCGCGCTGCCACAGCCGACCGAGGAAGATTTTCCAACACAGCACTGAGAAGCCGACAAACAGAACACCACCGATTGCCGTTCTGATCAGAACCTCCGGCCATCCTGCGTCGGACAAGTCCGTTCCGGGTAGGTAGGTCGGGCCGCCCCATACCGGCTGGAACGGCGTCTTTGCATCCAAGCGGGCATACAGAAACCACGCCACCATCCGGCCGAGGCCGTACAAAAAGTAGGCGCGGTATACGACGACCAGTCCGTTGTCGGACAGATATAGGCGTCGTTGCATCCACGACCAGATCGTGACGTCGGCGGGCATGACGACGGTTCGGAAGTAGTCGGCGCGCAGCACCTTTCTGGCGAACAGAACCACCATCACCAACCAGAACAGGTCCCACACTCCGCCGAGGCCCGAGTAGTAGCCGGCGGCGTCGCCGAGGCGTTTCTCGGCCGCTGCGTGTTTCCACATACTGATCGACACGTTCTCGGTCGAGAACGGAAAGAACGGCATGATCCCGGCCGTATCGGCGACATCGGTGAGGACGTGGGCCCACTGCCCGATCATGATGCCGAGCGCCCAACTTCGGCTTCTCGTCGCCCACAGAATCAGCATGCTGAACACGAACCCGAACGTGAGCGAGTGGGTGAAACCAACGCCCGGCCAGCCGCGGTGGAATTGGGCGGCGTCGCCCGTCTGGAGATAGACGAACGGCTTCGTGAACAGATCCGGCAAGAACGTGCCCACACAGATTCCGAAGAACGACGCCTTGACCCCGACGTGTTTCTGGATGAAGTAGTTCTCGAACTCGTGGGCGGCCCAACTCATGTGCCGACCCGCAATCGGTGCACGACACGAGGAATGATCTCGAGCGTGAGGATGAAATAGAACGGCCCCCACGTCCAGGTCAAGAACCGCTTCGTGAACAGGCTGAGCACGATGTAGCCGACGACGGCGGCCGCAGAGGTCCAGAAGTCCCTGCGCGAACTCACCTCGTTTGGCGAGCTCATCCCGTTTGGCGAGCTCATCAGTATGCGAAGAAACCGCGTTCAGACTTCCGACCGAGCAGGCCGGCTTCGACCATTCTGCTCAACAGCGGAGGCGGCGCGTAGAGCGGCTCTTTGAACTCGGCGTACAGGCTTTCGGCAACGGCCAGGGTGGTGTCGAGACCGATCAGATCAGCGAGGTGCAACGGACCCATGGGATGGTTACAGCCCTCGATCATGCCGGTGTCGATGTCTTCGGCCGATGCGAAACCGGACTCGTACATCCGGATCGCCGAGAGCAGGTACGGGATCAGCAACGCGTTGACCACGAATCCGGCGCGGTCCTGGCAGCGGATCGTGCGCTTCCCCAACACGTTCTGGGCGAAGTTGGCGACGTCGTCGACCGTTTCCTGCGACGTCAACAACGACGGAACGATCTCGACGAGATTGAGGATCGGCACCGGATTGAAGAAGTGGACGCCGACGACCAGGTCCGGCCGACGGGTCGCGATGCCCAGCTTCATGATCGGAATGGAACTCGTGTTGGACGCCAGGATTGCGTCGGACCCGTGCATCACTTCGTCGAGTTGTTGGAACAGGCCCACCTTCAGCGCTTGGTCCTCGGCGATGGCCTCGACGACCAGATTGCACGCCTCCAACCTTGCCAGGTCGGTCGAGATTCGGATCCCGTCGAGGAACCGTTCCTTGTCAGACGGCTGCAGTTTCCCGGACCGTACAGCGCGGTCGAGCGACTTGGTGATCCGCGCCATACCAGCGTCGGCGGCGGCCTGTGTGCTCTCACACACGGTCACATCGAGGCCTGCTCGTGCGCACACCTCGGCAATACCGGACCCCATCAATCCGCAACCAACGACACCAACACGCTCGATCGTCCTCATGGATCGCGACCCTACCCTGAGCGCGCGATCAGAGTTCTGAACGGCTGAGCCAGGCGCGGATTTCGCGGTCGTGTTCGCCGAGCGCAGGGGCATGGCGGCGTACCGAGGTCGGTGTCGCCGACAACTCGATCGGGGACCGGACGGTTCGCCGCACCTCGCCGCGAATCTCTGTTTCGTCCACGGGCGCTATCCCCAATTCAGTTGCCGTCGCGAACGCCTGATCGATGTCGTTGATCGGCCCGGCTGGAACGCCGTCGCGAGTGAACCGTTCGACCCAGTGCGCCACCGAGTCTGCGGCGAACGCAGCCGACAGAATTGTCTGTAGCTCGTCGATGTGGGCGACACGGGCAGCGTTCGTCGAAAACCGGTCGTCCGCGGCCAGTTCCGGCTGGCCGATCGAAGCCGAGATCTTGGCGAACTGCCGGTCGTTTCCGCAGGCAACGACGAACCAACCATCGGCAGCCGGAAACGTTT
>JANOQU010000103.1:0-8718 GCA_031422355.1 Actinomycetes bacterium | reverse complement strand
GCCCGGCAGCAGACTGCCCGCGAGATCGAACGGCGCGCTCCGATCGGTCGAGAACCATTGCCCATCGATCGCAAACTCGACTCGACCGATCGTTGGTGCCGCCTGCTTCGGCGTGACGAAGACGAAGAGGTCGTCGTCGGTCGAGAAGGTCCGACCGTCGAGTGGCGTCACGCCGACGGTCCTACGGCCGTTGTCGGCGATCAGAATCGACGCTCTCGTGATGTCGTTGATGGTCAACGAAATCGTGTGTGTTGCGATTCCACCGTCACCGTCGTTCGCGGTGACGACCACGCTTCGGATGCCACCAGTCGAGAACGTGTGCACGCCGTTGCAGCCGGAGTCGAAGGCACCATCACCCCAGTCGATCGAGCACGTCACGACGTCGGTGACACCAACGTCGGCGACAATCGAGGTGAGGACCAGAGCAGTGCCCGCTACGACCGCACCGTTGACGGCGTCGGTCACCGACGTCAGCGTCGGTGCGACATTGGAGATCGCGACGTTCATGACCTCGGCAACATTGACAAACCCGTCGCTGACCAAGATCGTCGCAGCGACAATTCCGTCGTCGGCACATGTGAGCGAGGCTGTAGGTGTTGCGCCGCCCGTCATGGTGCACTGCATCGCCGGATCGGCGTCGATGGACCAGCTGGTCAACAACGCGTCGTCGTCTGCGTCGGTCACCGCTGCGTTCAGGGCAACGCTCGAACCCTCGGTGCCAGAGGCCGGATCGATGGACACAACGGGGGGAGTGTTCGGGGGACCGACTTCGACGAGAGCCGAATCGCACGCGGACTCGTTGACCGCATCGAGACAGAGCAGAACCTCGTAGGTGCCGATGGCTACGAATGTGTGGATGAGGTCGACTGATCCGATCCCGGCATCGACGAGCTCGAAGTCCGATTCATCGCCCCACACAATGAATCCGGTCACGGCGAGACTCGCTGCGCTTGCCGATACCTCAGCGGTGAGTGTGATTGGCGAGCCCGCCTTGGCAGACGTATCAGGGCCCAGATCGACGGTGAGACCGATTGGGTTGACGATGATCTCGACCGAGTCAGTTGCGCAGCGCGTTGCGTTGCAAGCAGTGACGAACAACGTGGTGCTGAACTCGGCCGTGAAGCTGTTCGTGAACGGATCTGCTGTCGTGAATCCGCCAAACCATTCGATCGAGACCAATGGTGACCCGTCCCCACCGCTCACCGTCGCAGTGACGCTGACAGGCGTGGCGAAGTTCACCGTCATATCTGGACCTGCGTCGACGATGAGTGCGATCGGGTCCAGATTCGGGTCTGTCTCGCCGTCGTCGAATCGACCGTTGCGATTGGTGTCTTCGATGCCGTCCGGAATCCCATCGACGTCGGTATCGGTATTGAACGGATTGGTCGTGGTCGTCGGATCCAGGTCTGGGGTGAATGATCCAGACGTTTGGTCGGTGTCGAAGCCCTGCGGCGCTGTCAGTCCGAGTTCGAGACCATCGCTCAATCCGTCGTCATCGAGATCGGCATCGAGCGGACTGGGATCGTTGCCGTCGAGGACACCATCATCGTCAACGTCATCGTCGGCATCGCGAATGGGGCCCTCGACGTCGACTGCCAACAGATCGCCGTCGAGGTCCTGATTGCCGGATCCGGCCGGCACCGCAGAGATCGCGATGAAGGTGGGGACGATGAGGACCGGGTCTCCTGTCAGCTGAGTGATCGAGAACACGAGCTGGTCTCCGAGAACCGTTGGCATCTGGACGATGAGCGTCGCAGCCGAGGCGCCTGAAGGGATCAGCAATGGTGGAATGGCGACCGAGACGTTGCCAAGAGCCAGCGAGGCGAAGCCCAATTCGACCGGTGTCGAGAGCGGTTGAGCAAAGCGAATTCTCACCGGGACCGGCCTCGGTGTACCAGTTGGGTCGGCGTCGATGAGGGTGAACGGCCGATCGACATCGACAATATTGGCGAGCACGTGCACGGCGCGCGTCGTTGATACGTCGTTTCCGTGCGGGTCCGACACTGTGATGTTTGCGACGTAGTCGCCCGACTGCTCGTACCGATGGGTGGGCGGAAGGCTCTGGCTGGCTGGGAAGAGCACCGGATCGCTGCCGTCACCGGCATCGATCCGGATCAGGAGCAGGTCCACGGGGTCGTCGGCGTCACCGGCAGCGTCGAGCTGGTTCGACGTGAACACGTCGACCAGTTGGTCGACGGCAGTCGTGATGTCGGCCGTGAAGGTCGGTGCCGTCGGCGCGATACCTGACGTAGCCACAGCCGACACCTCGACCAAAGCAGTTCCCGTTGACTGCTCGAGGCCGTCGGAGACGCTGATGTCCAGGGTGAACCTTCCCGCAGCTGGTGCGACGAATCGGCACCGCTGGTTCGGGTCGTCGCAGGGATCGAACAGAGTCCAGTCGGCCGGGAAGTTCGCCGTGACCGAAAGATCGTCGGCCTGGGCATCGGTGGTCGGTGGCCAGATCAGCGAGCCGATTCTTCCGACGGGCGCCGTGGTAGTCGACGTCGCGATAGTGGGAGGTGTGTTAATCACGCCAGGCAATGGTCCGGCGAGTTCGTCGATCCATTCGCGCACGAGTGAGATTCGCCCGAAGCTGCCGGTGAACGAACAGGAACTGTCGCCGAACGAGGTCACCCCGACCAGCGTCGTTCCGCCGTATCTCTCCACGAGGGCCGGGCCGCCGCTATCACCGAAGCACGTGTTCGACGGGTTCAAGAAGCCGTGGATCAAGCGATCGGTGACCCCGCCGGTCGCCATCGTTCCTTCATGTGCGATGGTCGTGAACGCCGTCCCGAATGGCGACTCGATCCGGCCCCAACCGGCGATGCGCAGGGCCTCTCCGGGGTGCGAGCTGACAGAACGGCCGAGCGGTGCATATGGTCCGGGCAGCGCCTCGGCGAGTTCGTACAGCAGAAAGTCAAAGCCGAGTTCGAAATCGGCTGGGCGGAAGTTGGGGTGGATCTCCTGCGAGATGATGTCGACGGTCCGCGTTGCCTGAGCGAAATCCGGGTGTCCGTAGAAGATCGCCCCACCTCCGTCGCAGTGACCGGCCGTCAGTACCCACGTCGGCGCAATCAGCGACCCAGTACAAAGGATGTCGATACTGACCAGCCACGGGAATCGGCCGTCGGGCGCGAAGTCGGCTGTCGTCAACTCAGACCCGTTCGTGACCGCGCGAGCTCGTTCGGATGAGTCGAGTCCGATCGATATGCCGATCGACGTTGCGACGAGGGTGAACCCGACGCCGAGTCGGCAGGCACGAGACATGGCACCGCGGAAATTTCCCATTGGTCAAATCTGGCATTCGGAACGCCAGATGTCGTGAGTAAAGAAGTACTCACGACCCACGGCCGAACGTCACCGACGGTTTGCCCGATCAGGCGCTCAGTCCGTCCGTCCCGCTTTCCTGGCACGAAACACGCCCTCGGTGCCGAGGTGTGTCAAGGGGTGGCACAACGCGGGAACAAGGGCGTGAAATGTGCCAACCGAACCTGGGCCATCGCGTGCGTGAACGCGTGCGTGAACGCGAGGGTGAAGGCGTGCGTGAAGCGTGCGTGAAGCGTGCGTGAACGCGTGGGCCAACGCGTACGTCAGAGCACGGTGTCGGTCTCGACGACGACGACGGTGTCGGTGACGGTGTCGCGGTGGACGGTCTGCCACCGGCGGCAGCCAGCTTGGTGGAACCAACGCTCCTGAGTGATTCCTGCGACGTTGTCGAACATCCAGACGTAGTCGACGTCTCGCTGGTCGGGGTCGGTCAGGCGCTCCGGCACGTTCGGGAATTCGCCGCCGAACGCGAACTCGTCGATCGGACGGCGGCCGCAGTTGGGACACGTGATCCACAGCATCAGCGGGTACCCGTACTTCCCTGGTCGGCCAGCGCGTGGTCCCTGGCGAAGCGATTGAGGCTGAATGGCTGGAGCAGCTCAGGTGTTCTGCCGGTTGCGATCAGTTCAGCCATGAGCGAGCCGCCGGCTGGGATGGCCTTGAAACCCCACGTACCCCAGCCGGTCGTGACCAACAATCCGTCGGCGCCGGTCTCGCCCATGATCGGCGAGAAGTCGGCAGAAATGTCACAGGTGCCCGTCCATTGCCGAAGAATGCGGAGGTTCTTCAGGAACGGCAGGACGGCACTGATCTTGGTGGTGCAACTCTGTAGGAAGCCGAACGACGACTGGCGTGAGTAGCTCGGCTGCGGATCGAATTCAGCTCCGATCAGCATCTGACCGCGAGCGGTCTGGGAGACGTAGCAGTTCAATTCCGTGTCGCTGATGATCTGATCGAAGGTCTGTGCGTAGCCGTTCGTGACGAATGCCTGCAACGGGTGCGTGCGCACGGGCAGGCGAACATCTGCATAACTCGCAATCGTCGTGACGTGCCCGCCGACGGCGCTGAGGACCACCCCAGCGGAAATGTTGCCACCGGCGGTCTGCACGCCGGTGACTCGGTCGCCGTCGCGCATCAGCCCCGTGACTCGGGTGTTTTGGACAACGTGCACGCCCTTGCGCATTGCCCCCTGGGCGTAGGCCCAGACGACGCGGTCATGGCGCGCCGTTGCGGCCCCGAGGTGGTGCGACGCACCGAGCACGGGGTACCGGCCACCGCCGGACAGATCGACTTCGGGACACAGAGCCTTGATCTCGGTTGGCGAAACCATCACGGTCTCGGAGCCGCACGCCGTGTTGAGCAGACACCTCGCACGTTCCGCACGCATCGCCGTCTCGGTATGGGCCAGCCACATCAGGCCCTTGGTGTTGTGCATGATCCAACATCCGGTCTCGTCCTCCAGCGTCTCGTACATCTCCAAGCTGTGCTGGTAGAAACGGATGGATTCGGGGATGCCGTAGTTGGCGCGGATGATCGTGGTATTGCGTCCAGAGTTTCCGGAGCCGATGTAGTTGGCTTCGATCACGGCGACGTTCGTGATCCCGTGGCGCGTCGCGAGATAGTAGGCAGTCGCCAGCCCATGGCCACCGCCGCCGATGATCACGACGTCGTAACTGGACTTCGGCTCGTGCCACGTCAGATCCAACAGGGTTTCGACGAACTCGTTCACGACAACCGCTCCCACAGTTCGTGTGCGTATGCGGCGTTTGTGAGCAGCAGCGCGTGACGGGCGGTGACGGCTTCTTCGCCGGTGGCCAGGTACAGCTTGGCCGGAACCCCGGCGATGAATCCCTGGGCCAGAACCGGGCGATCAGCCAGCGGCGGCAGGGTCCAGTCGATGTGCTCGGCGACGTGGGCGAGTTGGTCTGCGTCGAGCCAACAGCCGACGAAACCAGCTTCCGGTGCGACGATCGCGTGCTCGCCGATGACGTTGAGGTTGACGTAGTCGTTGGCGTCGCCCGTCGCGTTGGCGGATTCGTCGTCGATGACGAAGACGTCGTCAGGCGCGAATCGAAGCGCCGTCGTGTCTATCGGCCAGACGACGGCGTCGAGGGTGGTCGGCGAGGCCACGATCCGGGTGCCGTGCAGCGTGTACGGGCTAGGCATTTGGCGAAGAGTTCTCGATGAATCAGGCGCGTGCACGACGGCCCTGCGGATCGTAGAAGGGCGGTTCGGCGACGGTGGCAGTGCGACCGTCGATCGTGACGGTGTGCGGCCAGGGCAGCTTCTTGATCCATCCGAGCATGATCCCGTGTCCGAGCAGCGGCGACGTGAAACTGGATGCGACGTGGCCGGCGAGGCGTTCCACCCCGTTGTCGTCGGCGGCGTAGATCGGGCTGCCCTCCGTCGGCGCGTCACCCTCGATCGTGAAGCCGAACAGCCGCCGCTCGTTGGGCAGTTCATTCGTGCGGGCAAGTGCGCTCTTGCCGAGGAAGTCGGGCTTGCCCATCTTCACCGCCCAATCCATGTTCAACCGGCGCGGCGTGGAATCCATCTCGGAGTCCATGCCGACGATCACATGACCCTTCTCGAGCCGCAATCCGAACAGCGCCTGAAGTCCGTGGGGCTTGATACCGAGATCCTGGCCGGCGCCCATCAGTGCCCGCCACAGTTCGACAGAACGATCGACAGCGTGGTGCAGTTCGAACGATGCTTCGCCGGTGAAGCTGAGCCGCATCACGTGACACGGCACGCCGGCGACATCGGCGTGGATGTGCTGCAGGAACTTCGGCGGTTCGTCGACGCCGAGGCGGCCGAGCAGTTCGGCCGCCAACGGGCCGGTGACGTTGATTGCCGCCAGCGACATCGTCTGATCGAGGATGTGGACGTTCAGGTTCCACGTCTCGACCCAGTCTCGGACCCACATCTCTGCGTTGGCGGCGCCGCCGGACGTGAAGGTGAGCACGAACCTGTTCTCGCCCTCGCGGCAGATCATCCCATCGTCGATCAGGTGACCGCGCTCATTGAGGAGCAGTACGTAACGTGAGCGTCCGACTCGAATGTCGGCGACGGTGGTGGGGTAGAGGCGTTCGAGCAGTTCGACCGCGTCCGGCCCTGAGACCAGCAGTTTGCCGAGCGTGCTGACATCGCCGAGCGAGACGGCTTCACGGACCGCCCAATACTCGGCAATCGGGTCGCCGTAGTTCCATGGTCGGAACCAGGTGCCGAACCGGTCGAGCCGAGCACCGAGGGCAAGGTGTTCATCGTGCAATGGACTGCGCCGAAACGCGTCGGTGTAGACGTCGGCCGAGGCCTCGCCGAGCGTGATCTGGCGCGACGCTGGCCGAGCAGTGAATGGCTCCGGTACTGATCCGGAACGATCGGCGACGAACGAGCGCAGGTATGGTCCGCAAACACCTCCCTGGCATGTTCCGGTGCCGCAGAGGCTCGCCCGCTTGACGAGTTCGAGTTCGTGAAAGCCGCGATCCCAGACACCTTGCAGATCTTCGACTGCCACCTTTGAGCATGGACAGATGATGCCTTCGGTCGGGCACGCGGGAAGCGCAAACTTCTCGCTCGCCGGTCCGACGAGGGTGACCGGTTGGTCGGGGCCGGTCATTCTCGACAGTAGGTCGCGTCCGGAGAGGCCGAGACCGACGATGAGGGTGTCACACACGGCCGTGCCACTGGTGGTGACGACTCCGGTGACCCTGCCGCTTGTCGGTTCACCGACGACTTCCACGATGGTGCCATCGAGCACCGTGCAGGGAACCGCGACTGGAGCGACGCCCACCGCGACGGCCACGCCGAGGTCGACGCCGGCGGCATGCATCTGCTCCGCAGCGCGAGCTGTGACGATTCCGATCAGCATGTTGCCAGGGCATACCGGGTGCAGTTCGGCGGCGCCGGTCGCGACCACGATGTCATGTGCATGGACGTGGACCATCGCATCGGATCTGCGCACGATCACGGTCGGACCGGAATAGATCGCGACCACTTCGTTGCCATCGGCGGCGTCGAGCACGGTGACCGAACGGCCTGCCCGTTCCGCATCCCCTGCTGCGGCTCTGCCGCTGTCGCCGCGACCGATCACGACCAGATCAGCTTCGATCCGTCGAACCGAAATGTCGGCGAGAACTGGCGGCCGAGTGACATCGGGTTGAGGGACGGGTCGCAGGGCGGGGGCACCGATTTCTGGATGGCGGCGAATTGACAGGCCGGGAGTGGCTGGTGTTTGACAGGTGCGGACGTAGGCAATTCCGCCGACCTCGCAGACGCAGCTCGGGCAATCACCGGCAAGGCATAAGGTGCCGCCGTGGTGAGGGTGCTGTCCGGCCCGCAACACGGCCATCGCGACGCTGTCGCCCACCGCGTACGGAATCGGTTGACCATCGAAAATGATCCGGGGAGTTCCGGTCGAAGTGGTTCCGGTCATGCCCGCATCCGTGAGCCGGACGGGTCCAGGATCGGCTCCATTTGCAGTCGTGCCGGACGCCGCCGGCCGATGATTTCGATTTCGAAACCCTCGGCATCGATGGTCGCGAGTTCGGCTGGGATGTAGCCGAGCGCGATCGATGCCCCGCTGTAATGCGCGTAGCCGCCGGAGGTCACCCAGCCAACGACCTTTCCGTCGTGCCAGACCGGTTCGTCGCCGATGACATCTGCAGGTTGCTCGTCATCGGGCTCGACCACGAAGGTCACCAAACGACGCTTCGGGCCGATCTTCAGTTCGGCTTCGTGGGCAGCGCGGCCGATGAAGTCATGATCGAGTTTGATGTAGCTGAGCATGCCCGCTTCGAGGGGGGTGTAGATCGGCCGGTACTCGCGGTACCAGGTCCCGAAGCTCTTCTCGAGTCGCATGGTGATCAATGCCCGGAATCCGAACAGCCGCATGTCGAACGGCTTGCCGGCCTCCCAGATCAGGTCGAACAAGTAGCGCTGGTCCTCTGGTCTGATCCAAATCTCATAGCCGAGGTCGCCGGTGTAGGTCATCCTGCTCAGCCAAACCTCGGCCATTCCGATGTTCACGCGGCGGAACGACATGAACGAGAAATCCGCGGTCGCCAGCGACGTGTCGGTCAGCCCCTGCAGAACGTCGCGAGAGTTCGGTCCAGCGACCGTGAGCCCGACCATCGACAACGCGATGTTCTCGAACTTCACTGACCCATCCGATGGCAAATGATCGATGAACCAGCGCGAGTGGTACGTCTCGGCAGCCTGCGAGCCGAAGAGGAAGAAGGAATCGTCGGCCGTGCGCGACACGGAGAACTCGCCGACGATGCGTCCCTGCGGATTCAGCATTGCGGTCAGGAGAGTGCGGCCGACCTTGGGCAACTTGTTCGTGAACAGGTTCAACAACCATTCAGCCGCGCCGGATCCGCTCACCCGATA
>JANOQU010000102.1:0-5521 GCA_031422355.1 Actinomycetes bacterium | reverse complement strand
CGTCACGGGACGACCGTGGGCTAGGGCGACCCGAGTCAGAAACAGGCGTGGCTGTGACCCAGCGAGCACGTGTTCGCCGTCATCGGTGTGGACACGTGGCACCCCCAGCAGGACCAATCTCGTGCCCTGAGCGTCCCTCACAGCGCCAACCGTAGTCGCCAGTCACGGCCGACTTTTCCGCTCGCCGCCCACGCCTGTGGAGGGTTTCCTGCGCGGCCTGAGCGGTCACGAAACCCTCCGCAGGAGGTCTGTGGAGGGTTTGGTGCACGGGTTGGTGGTCACGAAACCCTCGACACTGGTGGTGCCGAGGGTTTGGTGCGCGGGGTTTGGTGCGCGGGGTTTGGTGCGCGGGGTTGGTGCGCGGGGTTGGTGCGCGGGGTTGGTGCGCGGGGTTGGAGCGCGGTCAGGTCAGTTGGCGGTCAGGCGTCGTTGGGGCGGCGGCCGGGCGCGGCGCGGAATCCACCGGGCTTGCCGGTGGTCGTCTTTCCAGCCGTGCTGTTGCCGCCTGGCTTGAATCCACGGCTGAACGCGGGCTTGCCGGTGCTCGACCGTGCGCCGCCAGGAGCACCAGCGGCTGCGCCGGGACGAGCGTCATCACGATTGCGCCACGGCCGATCAGTCTGCGAGTCGCGGCTCGGTGTTGGACGCTGTGCATCGCGCCCGAATCCTGGACGATCGTTGCGACCAGCGGTGCGCTCGTCGGTCCTCGGGTTGTTGCCGCGGTATCCGCCGGTAGCCGGTCGGTCGTTGTTGCCGCGGTAGCCGGCAGCTGCTGGTCGGTCGTCGCGATTGAACCGGCCGCCGGTGGTGCCACGGTCGTCATCGCGACGGGGGCGCGGGCTCCAGTCGTTGCGGTCACGCGGCGGTCCGTCGGCGCGAGGCGGGCGAGGGGTCCAGTTGTTGTGGCCCCGGTCCTCTCCGCCACGGCTCGTGCGCGGGACAGCGTCGTTGCTGCCGCGGTATCCACCACGATCGCCCGATGGGCGGTCGCCCCCGTATGCGGGGCGGCTGCCTTGGTAGCCGGGCCGGTCGCCGGTCGGGCGGTTGCCTTGGTAGCCGGGCCGGTCGCCGCCGTATGCGGGTCGGTTGCCTTGGTAGCCAGGCCGGTCGCCACTTGGGCGGTCGGTTGGTCGGTTGCCTTGGTAGCCCGGTCGATCCCCTGTCGGGCGGTCGCCGGTCGGTCGGTTGCCCTGGTAGCCGGGCCGGTCGCCGCCGTAGGACGGTCGGTCCGAATTCGTCCGGTCGCGATCGCCGTAGGCCGGACGGTCGGTGGTCGCTGCGGCCGAACGGTCGCGGTCGCCGTAGCTCGGCCGATCGTTTCCGGGCCGCGAACGATCGCCATAGCTGGGGCGGTCGCCGGCCGGTCGGGCGGAGCGGTCGCGGGCGCCGTAGCTGGGGCGGTCGCCGTAGCTCGGGCGGTCGCCGCCTGGCCGGGATCGGTCGCCGTAGCTGGGGCGGTCGTTGTTGCCGCGGTAGCCGCCACTCGAACGGTCGCGGTCGCCATAGCTGCCACGGCCGTCGCGAGGACCACGATCACGGTTGCCGGTTTCGCGTTCGCCGGCGGGCACTCGCTCGACAGGGGTTTCGCCCTGCTCCCAGGTGATCGCAGCGTCGACGGAGTCACCCATCTGGCGAGCCAGACGCTGGCGGCTCGGTGGCACGAATGCGATCACGAGTCCGGCGTTGCCAGCCCGGCCCGTCCGCCCAGAACGGTGGGTGTAGTCCTTGTCGTTGTCCGGCATGTCGTAGTGCAGCACCAGGCTGACGTTGTCGACATGGATACCGCGGGCAGCGACGTCGGTTGCGACGAGTGCCTGCAATTTGCCCCGTTTGAAATCTTCCAGAACTCGCTGGCGAACGGCTTGGCTGCGCGCTCCGTGCAGGGCGCCAGACTTGACGCCGGCCCGGTTGAGATCTTCTGACACATCGTCGACACCGAAGCGGGTCTTGACGAACACGATGGTGGGGCCGTGCTCTTCGATCAACGCAACTGCTGCATCGAGTCGCTCGGTCGGCCGGGTGACCACGAACTTGTGATCGACGGGAGCCTGATCGACGTCGTCGAGGAGATCGTGACGAACCGGGTCCTTCATGTAGTCCCGGATCAATTCATTGACGTCGCCGTCGAGCGTTGCCGACCACAGCATCGTCTGCCGGGTGGCAGGTGTCATGTCGAGCAACTTGCGAACATCGGGCATGAAACCAAGGTCGGCCATCCGGTCGGCCTCGTCGATCACGCAGACTTCCACGGCGCTCAGGTCGCAGTAGCCCTTCTCGATGATGTCGAGCAAACGACCTGGGGTGGCCACCACGACGGAGGCTCCCTTACGCAGTGAATGGATCTGCGGTCCAAAGGAGGCTCCGCCGAAGATGGCCTGGATGAAACGCCATTGGGCGCGTCCCAGTGGGACGAACGCCCGCTGCACCTGCTCGGCGAGCTCGCGGGTTGGAACCAGCACGAGTCCCGTCGGCTTGGTGGGTTCGGCCTGGCTGATCCGAACCATCATCGGGATTCCGAACCCGAGTGTCTTGCCGGAACCCGTCGGCGCACGGCCGCATAGGTCCTTGCCGGCAAGGGCATCGGGAAGGGTGATGGCCTGGACCGGAAAGGCCTCGGTCATCCCATCGGCTGCGAGGGCCTCGACGAGGCGCGCGGGCAGGCCAAGGTCTGCGAATGAAACAGTCATGTTGTGGAAGCTCCTTGAAAGGGCCCTTAAGGGCGGCACACGCTCGCAGCTCGATCTGGCTGCGCCCATTTAGTGGGATGCCGAGCTACTCACGTGTGAACTGTTCGATGAACAGCGGCGCCAACCATAGCGGCTTAAAGGCTCTTTTGGGTTCCGACCTTCAACTCATTGAACGGGCTCTTGCTGTCGATGCCGGAATCCTTGGGGAGGCCGAGTACCCGTTCGCCGACGATGTTGCGCATGACTTCGTCGCTACCGCCGGCGATCCGGCCGCCCGGCGTGCCGAGCACGAGTTGACTCCATGCGTAGGTTCCCCACTCACCCGTGTCGACCACCATCTTGGCCCCGAGCACATGACCGACGAAGTCGCCGAGTCGGCGCATGTTCATCGTGCCGGCGAGCTTGGCCATACTCATCTCCGGCCCGGGCAGTCCGCCGGCTTTGATCTTGTCCATCGCCCGTTGGTTGTTGTACCCGGCCACTTTTTGATGGATCAGGAGATCGGCCAGCATCTGGCGAGTGAGCGGATCGTCCGACAGTCCGAACGCCCGGGTCATCTCGATGACCCGGGTGTGCATCCCGCCTCCGCCGCCTCCGCCAGCGCCGATCGCAGCCCGTTCGTTCATCAGCGTGGTCAGCGCGACATTCCAACCGTTGTTGACATCGCCGAGGCGGTGGTCGTCGGGGACGCGGAGTTCGTTGAAGAACACCTCGTTGAAACTTGCCCCGCCGGTCATCTGACGCAGCGGTCGGATCTCGACGGCGGCGTCGCGCATGTCGACGATGAATCCGGTGAGACCCTTGTGCTTGGGTAGGTACGGATCAGTTCGTGCGATCACTTCGCCGATGTCGCTGTAGTGGGCCCCGCTTGTCCAGACTTTCTGTCCGGTGATGACCCACACGTCACCGTCCTTTTCAGCCTTGGTCTGCAAGCTGGCGAGGTCCGATCCGGCGCCTGGTTCGCTGAAGAGTTGGCAGCCAACGATGTCACCACGGAACATCTTGGCGACATAGGCATCCTTAGCCGTCTCGCTGGCATGGACCGCGATGGTTGGTGCGACCATGCCGAGCCCGATCGTGAAATAGCTCTGGTTCGGCGTCTGGTACTGGCCCTCCAGCGAGTCGAATGCTCGCTGAAACGCGTTCGGCAACTCAGCTCCGCCGAACCGCTTGGGTCCGCTGATCCAGCCATACCCGGCATCGAACTTGGTCGCCCGCCAGGCACAGGCTCGGGCGAGATCTGCGGCTTCCTCGTCGCGGTTCTTCTCCTCGAACATTGCGATCCTGTCAGAGCCCTTACCCCACTCGAACGTCTGCTCGGCCTGCTTGCGTGTCGCGTGAGCGTCGAGGAATGCCGTTGCCTCGGTCGTGAACTCGTCGAGTGTTCTTTCTGCCATCCCGGTCAACGTAGTTGTGCGGTCCCGCGTCGAACTCACCGGACCGGTCGTGGCCTCAGAGCCAATCCCGGCGGCGCATCGAACGGTAGAGGAAGAAGCCGAGGGCGGCCATCGCGGCCAGTGACATTGGATAACCGAACTTCCAGTGCAATTCGGGCATGTGTTCGAAGTTCATCCCGTAAATGCCTGCGATCAGCGTGGCACCAAACACGATCGAACCCCAGGCCGTCAGCTTCTTCATGACCAGGTTCATCTGATGCGACATCACGGCCAAGTGGGCGTCCACGGCGTTGCCGATCAGCTCACGTTCCTCATCGACGACGTCGACAGAGCGGAGCAATTTGTCGTAGGTGTCTCGGCACTGCATGATTGCCTCGCCGTTGATCCACGGCACTTCCATCCGCGAGATGGCTGCCAGTACTTCGCGTAGTGGCATCACGACTCGGCGCAGTTCCAGTAATTCCCGACGGACAGCGAAGAGATCTTGCTGAATCGCCCGTTCGATCGACACGCCATCACTAAAGATCTGCTCCTCGAGGGCTTCCAGCCGGACTCCAATTCTGTCGGTGGAATCGAAATAGCCGTCGACGAGTTCATCGAGGATCGTGATCAGCAGGCGCCCGGAGTCTGGGGCGTCACCACATCGACGGTCGAAGCGCTGCATCGCAGCCGATGGATTCCATTCTCGGCCGTCTGGATCGTGACGGCGAACGGTGACGATCCAACTCGGGCCGACGTACATGTCGATCTCGGCCAGCGTGCCCGAGAACGCAACGATGTAGGCGTGGTCGACGAAGCGTTGCAGGGTCGGCCGGACCGCTCGACGATGTGCTTCCTCAAATGTGTGCTCAGCGAGTCCGTACGCGTTCGCCGCCGTCTGGAGGTCCTCGTCGGTCGGGTCGACGATGTCAACCCAATGCAACGTTGCCGGGGCAACTCCGTACTCATGCGTGGTCAACACAGGTCCCAGCGTACGGGGTTGGCTGGGGCGGGTCGATCATCGCCAACTACTGTGTGGAACATGGGTCAACTGGTCGGCGTGGTCGAGAGCAAGAGTGCAATTCCGGGAATGGTCCGGTTCGAGTTGAATCGCAATCTCACTGGCTCGGGTCACGAGCGGTTCAGTTCTGATTCCGAAGCAATCGGTGATCGGCCGTCGGCGGAATTGGCCAGGCGACTGTTCGGCACCGGCCGGGTCGCTGGCGTTCATCTGTACATGAATATGGTCACTGTCGATCTGAACAAGGGCTTCACATCTGATGGCCTATTCAACGTCGTTCGTGATCTTTACCAGTATTGGAAGCCGGGTATGGCTCCCCCCGCATTCGAGGATCTCGCCCCGCCCGACGAGCCAGCGGCTGTTGGATCTGCCCCGACTGCGGAGTCCGCTGGTGGCGTCACGCTGGATCCCCGGGTGCCTGCCCACTTGTGGGAACG
>JANOQU010000101.1:0-1630 GCA_031422355.1 Actinomycetes bacterium | reverse complement strand
GATCGTCGCTGTGGCGGTCGACGAGTTCCTGCACGACTCGACGTTTGCGAGCGCTCGACGCAGCGAGTCGGTATCGCTGCGACGGCTCGGCGAGCGCGTACTCCATCCGGGCCTCCTCGGTCAGTTCGACTCGGATCTCGGTGCATACGGCTGGGGCGATCCAGCCATACATCTCCAGTTCCTTCCACGGAATATCAAACCGCTTCGGACCGATCAGGCTGAAGACGTCGGCCTCCTTGCCGTCTTCGCGAACGAGCGTCGCCGTGAGACCGAGGCGGCGAACAGCCTGAATGCGAGCCGTTGCCCGAAACACCGGCGCCGGCAGGAGATGAACCTCGTCGTAGATGATCAGCCCCCACTCCTGACGATCGAACAGACCGAGATGGGGGTACAGCGAGTGCAGTTCCTGGGTGGCATGCGGCCCCTCGGATACGTCCGTCGTTGCGGTGGCGAGAGTGTCATCGAACGGGTCGTCGCCTTTTCGCGCCCGTCGGCTCGGCGACCACGTCAGCACTTGATATGTGGCGATGGTGATCGGGCGAATCTCCTTGCGGTCGCCGGAGTATTCGCCGATTTGGTCCTCGGCGAGATCGGTCTTGTCGAGGATCTCGCGGATCCACTGCCGCGCAGAGGTGATGTTGGTCGCGATGATCAGCGTGTGCTGACCAGCGGCTGCCAGCGCTGCCATTCCGATCACGGTCTTGCCTGCACCGCACGGCAACACGAGTACTCCGTTACCAGCCGCTTCGTGGCCACCCTGCCACCACGCCGTCACCGCATCGGCCTGGTATCCGCGCAGCTCACAGGTCAGCGTGGTCGTCGCCAGCGGGCTGCCTTCGGCGTAGCCAGCCTCATCAGCGACTGGCCAACCGAGATGCAAGAGGGCCTGCTTCAAGGCGCCGCGATCTCCGAGGCGAACGGCGAACCGGTTGCCGTCGAGTCGCTCGCCAAGCAACGTCGAAACGATTCGATCACGCCCAACTTCGACCAGCAGTGCAACCTCGTGGCTCATCAACGCCAGCCCCCCGCTGTCGAAGTCGCGCACGAGCCGAAGTCGACCGTAGCGGCCCATCTGATCGTGCACCTCGGCGAGAACTCCGGCGGGCACCGGGTACTTGGCAAAGCCCGTCAGCGTGCCAGCAACCTCGCCCGGCGAGAGGCCAGCAACGGCGGCGTTCCACAGCGACAGCGGCGTGATTCGGTAGGTGTGGATGTGTTCGGGGGCCTTGTCCAGCTCGGAGAACTGAGACAGCGCTGCCCGAGCAGCATCGGCACGCGGGCTGGCCAGTTCGAGCATCACCGTCAGGTCGCTCTGGATGATCAGCGGATTGGTTGGATCGGGAGCACTCATGTCGCGCTGCGAGCCATCGCGCCCAGCGCTTTGGGTCCCAAGATCAATGGTCGTGGACTTTTCGCAGGTGTCGGCGGCCTGGCCGCATATCGATGGACGGCGGCACTCGAAGGCAATGCGACGGTCGCTCCGGCGATATTGGGGGCCAATCCTTTGGCTCGCAATGCCGCCGTCACCTTGGCCGGGGACAGATCGGAAATCGCCACGGTAGGCGCAATCATCGTCAATCGCGCGGCCTTGATCTTGAGTGCGGCGGCACTCAGCTCGTCCCAGGTCTTG
>JANOQU010000100.1:0-12672 GCA_031422355.1 Actinomycetes bacterium | reverse complement strand
TAGGACGCCACGGTGCTGACGCCCATCTTCGACATCACCTTCAAGACGCCTTTGCCACTGGCCTTGATGAAGTTCTTGACCGCCTTGTGGGGATCCATGCCGCCAAGGCCATTGAGGTCCTCCTGGATCATGTCCTCGATCGACTCGAACGCAAGATATGGGTTGATCGCGCCGGCGCCGTAACCAATCAGGAGCGCCATGTGATGGACTTCACGGGCATCGCCGCACTCCACGACCAGTCCAACCTCGGTGCGCTTCTTCTCACGAACGAGGTGATGGTGGACTGCCGCCGTCAGCAGTAACGAAGGGATCGGCGCAAGCGCCTCGTCACTGTTCCGATCGCTGAGGACGATGATGCGCGCTCCATCGTCGATTGCCTTGGTGGCTTCGTGACGAATCAGATCGAGCGCCCGCTTCAGCGCCAGTCCGCCGCCGTTGACCCTGTACAGGCCGCTCAGAACCACAGCCTTCAACTGCGGATACGTACCGTCGTCGTTAATGTGGATGATCTTGGCGAGTTCGTCGTTGTCGATCACGGGGAATGGCAGCACCAGTTGACGACAGCTCTGCGGGCCAGGTTCGAGCAGGTTGTGTTCCGGGCCGATCGTCGAGCCGACCGAGGTCACCACCTCTTCGCGGATCGCATCGAGCGGCGGATTGGTGACCTGCGCGAACAGTTGGATGAAATAGTCGAACAGCAGCCGCGGCCGGTCGCTGAGCACAGCGATCGGGGTGTCGGTTCCCATCGAACCGATCGGCTCGGCGCCGGCCTTTGCCATCGGTGCCACGATGATTTTCAATTCCTCGTGGGTGTACCCAAAGACCTGTTGGCGGCGCAGAACACTGGTGTGACTGAACACGATGTGCTCACGGTCGGGTAGATCGGCGAGCTCGACCAGACCGGCTTCGAGCCATGCCTCGTAGGGATGCTCGTCGGCAAGCATCGACTTCATCTCCTCGTCGGAGACAATTCGGCCAGCAGAAGTGTCGACGAGGAACATTCGGCCGGGCTGCAGCCGGCCCTTCTTGACAATCTTGGCCGGATCGACCTCGATCACGCCGGATTCACTGGCGAGCACGACGATGTCATCGTCGGTGACCCAATACCGGCCAGGGCGCAGCCCATTGCGGTCGAGCACAGATCCAATCACGGTGCCGTCGGTGAAGGCAACGCTGGCCGGGCCGTCCCACGGCTCCATCAGCGAGGAATGGAAGCGATAGAACGCCCGCTTCTTTGGGTCCATGATCGAATTGTTCTCCCACGCCTCCGGGATCATCATGAGCATCGCGTGCGGCAACGAGCGCCCTGCGAGATGGAGCAACTCGAGGACTTCGTCGAACGTCGCCGAGTCCGATGCGTCCGGCGTGCAGATCGGGAACGCCCGCTCGAGGCCGGGCAGCATGCCACTGTCCAACAACGCCTCGCGTGTGCGCATCCAGTTGCGGTTGCCCTGGACGGTGTTGATCTCGCCGTTGTGCGCGATGTATCGATACGGGTGAGCGAGCGGCCACGACGGGAAGGTGTTGGTACTGAACCGGCTGTGCACGAGCGCGAGCGCGCTCTCCATCCGCTCGTCATTCAGATCGGGGAAAAAGTCCGCGAGCTGAGGCGTCGTCAACATGCCTTTGTAGATGATGGTGCGACTACTCAATGACGGGAAGAACGTCTGCTGCTCAGCAGGGAGTTCGTGCTCGATCCGCTTGCGGGCGACGAACACTTTCCGATCGAGGTCGATACCAGCCGCCGATCCAGCGCCATCGGCGATGAAGAGCTGTTTGAAGGTTGGCATCGCCGCCCGAGCCGTCGCCCCGAGACACGCCGGCTGGACCGGTACGTCGCGCCAACCCAAAACTGTCAGGCCTTCACCGACCACGAGCGCCTCGATCGATGCGACAGCTTTCTCGGCTGCGTGAGGGTCAGCAGGCAGGAACGCCATCCCGACCGAATACCGACCAGCGGGTGGCAGGTCGAATCCAGCCACGGCCCGCAGGAACTTGTCGGGTATCTGGATCAGAATTCCGGCACCGTCACCGGTGTCAGCCTCCGCGCCGGTCGCGCCACGGTGCTCCATATTGCAGAGCGCGCCGATACCCATCGACACGATCGTGCGACTGGGTACGCCCTTGATATGTGCAACGAAACCAACGCCACAGGCGTCGTGTTCGAAGCGTGGGTCGTAGAGCCCAGAAGGCGCGGGAAAAGAATTTTGCATCGTCCACATCCACAGAAGTCGTAGGGCTTGGGTGGACGCTCGGGACGACGCTGGCCCGAACGGTTGCGAGCATGTTACGCGACTGCGCGGCTGATCGCCAACTACTTCAGGTGAAGCTGGGCGAACGGTTCTCGAAGTTGGCCATCACGGCCTCGACCTGGTTGGGTCGGCCGATCAGCGCTCCGATGACTCGACGCTCGTTCTCGAATTGCTCGGCGGCGCCTGCGTTGGCGATTCGATTGAACAATTCCTTCGAGCCCTTGATTGCATCAGGGCTCCGTCCGGCGATTTCGGCAGCCATCGCCAACGCATCATCGAGCGGCGTCTCGCTCAGTCGAGTCGCAAGGCCCAGTTCGTATGCCTCAGAGCCACTGAACACTCGGGCAGTGAACGTCAGTTCCTTGGCGACATCGGGCCGAACCAAACTTGACAGCACTTGAGTACCAGTCATGTCTGGGACGAGGCCCCAATGAACCTCGCGTACCGACAACTTGGTGTCGGGATGAACGATGCGGATGTCAGCCCCGAGCGCGATCTGAATACCGCCACCGAGGGCATGCCCGTGAACGGCGGCAATGACTGGAACTGGAATCTCCTGCCACACCCATGCGACCTGCTGGCCCAGATGAGTGATCCGGCCCGCTGCCATGGAGCCAGGACTGCCCTCTGCGCGTTCGGCCGATTCTTGCGCTCCGCCGGCCATCGACTGGAACGAACTGAAATCGAGACCGGCACAGAACGAGGCACCCTGGCCGGACAGAACGACTGCCCGAACGCCGCTCTCGGTCTTGAGATGTTCACCTGCCTCAGCGATCGCCAGGAACATTGCATTGTCGAGCGCGTTGCGCTTGTCTGGGCGGTTCATCCGCACATCGGCGACACCGTCGGCTATGGAAATCGTGACTCGTTCTGACATCTCCGAAGTTTGCCAGAGCGTGCCAGCAACGACCGAGACGGTCAGTGCTTCACAGCCTGCAGTGTGTAACTCGCCGCCAATCGTTCTGGCCGATCGCGAAGGCGATACTCCCCGCCTCCGACGTTTTCCATCTGATCCCCGAGCGCGGCCCACGGAACGGAGTCGTGCTCTTCGAATGCAGTCAACTCCATCCCGACCCGGATCAAGGCGGTGATGATCTCGCCGATTCCATGGTTGAACTGGATCGTCTCTGGATGGCTGAGTTCGTGGTCGTGTGCGACGTAGGTCGCCGTCTCGACGAACTTGGTCCCGCCGACGATCTCAAAGTATGGAAATTCGAGCGTGACGAGTCCATCGGGGCGTGGATCGGTCAGCGCCCACAACATCGGGTGCCCCTCTCGGATGAACAGTCGACCACCGGGGCGCAAGAGTGCAGCGACCACCGACGCCCAGCGCCGCACGTCGGGCAGCCAGCACAGTGCGCCAACGCCTGTGTAGACGAGGTCGAAGCGGTTGGAACCCAAGACGGCTGGGGCGTCGTAGACCTCGGATTCGACGAAGCGGACCGGTTGCTCGCACGCTGCGGCAAGCCGGCGAGCCGACGCGAGCGCCTTCGGCGAGAAGTCGAGTCCCGTGACGCGCGCTCCAAGGCGAGCCAACGACAACGTGTCTGTTCCGATGTGGCACTGCAAATGGACGACGTCTCGGTCGGCAATGTCGCCAAGACGTGCCCGATCGAACATCACGACGTGACTCAGATGGCTCGGATCGTCGATGTACCGGCCGACGTCGTAACCATCGGATGCGACGTGATGATCGACGCGACTCTCCCAGTTCGCACGGTTCACAAACGCGTATTCGTCCATAGCGCTCAGCCTGCCATCTGACTGGATGCGCAGTACGGCATACCGCATGGCAAGCTGACCCAGTGCAAGCCAACGGAGTTCGTGTGAGCGAATACGCCCAGCAACAGGGCTTCGCGTACCGATTCGACTGGGGCCTCGACGGGCTTCGTTCGCTCGCTCCCGTCGCCGACGCAATCATCGTCGTCGACATCTTTCGATTCACCTCCGCAGTCTCTGCAGCACTGGAAAGTGGTTCGACGGTGCTGCCGTTTCCATGGGCGCGAGACGAGGCTGCTACATACGCCCAGGACCACAACGCCGTTGTCGCCGGCCTCCGAGAAGACGGTGGGCCGTCCCTGTCGCCAACGGATTTGCTGACGATGTCACCCGGAACCCGGCTCGTACTCCCATCTCCCAACGGCGCGATGCTGTCGTTCTCGGCGCGCGAACTGGGCGCTTCCCGCGTGTTCGCCGGCTGCCTTCGCAACGCCACAGCAACGGCTCGGTGCGTCCAGACGTCCGTCGGTGAAAACGGAGTCATCGCCGTCATTGCTGGAGGGGAACGCTGGGGTGATCCAGCGGGTCCGGTGCGACCAGCCTTCGAGGATCTCGTCGGCGCCGGAGCCATTCTTGCAGCGCTCGACCCATCTGGCGCCGTCGGTGGACGGCAATGCTCGCCAGAGGCAGCGGCCGCACGTGCTGCGTTCCATGGCGCCCGATCTCAACTGTTCGAACAGTTGAGTCATTGCGCGTCCGGCCGGGAATTGATCGATCGAGGCTGGGAAGACGACGTCGCAACCTGCGCTGCCTACGACGTCACCACCATCGCGGCCGAGTTGATCGGTGACGAGTTCGAACAAGTCGAGCGCCGGCTCCTGAGGTGATCACTTCGACAAGCGAAGTCCCGATGGCGAGATCGACGGTTGGGCATTGGGAAGTTCGACGACGAACTCCGTGCGATGAGCTGGGAAGATGTGCTGTGACAACAGAACCGGGCGGCCGTCGACATCGGTCGTCAAGCGTTCGCAACACAGCACCGGAGACCCGACTGGGACGCCAAGAAGGGCTGCGTCGTCAGCACCGACGGCGTCCGCACCGATGGTTTGAGTCGCGCCGAGCAACTGCACCCCCAGCAATTCGTAGAACGGCGAGCGCTCGACGTCTCGTCGTGAAAGGTGCTGGCCGAGTTCGGCGGGGCACCAGACCGTGACGACAGCAAACGGCTCGCCATCGGCCAGATTCAATCGCTTGACCTGCAGCACCTGATCGGTGCCGAGCGCCTCGCGAACTCGGCCGGACGTTCGAATGAACGCGAACTCCAGGACTCGACGATCAGCAACGATTCCGCTGTCCGTCAATTGACCTTCGATCGTGCCCAACTGCCCGAGCGTCTGACGCAATGGTTTCGAGGCGACGAACCAACCAAAGCCTTGCCGGGCGGCGAGGAGGCCGTCGTCACGCAGCGTCTCGAGGGCCCGCCGAATGGTGACCCGACTCGCATCGAATTCCAATGACAATTCGGCTTCGCTGGGCAACACCCGACCGCCCGCATAGGAGCCGGCGCTGACGCGCTCGCGGATTGCGTCGGCAATGACCCGATATCGGATGGTTCGCATCAACTTGTATTATAGTTGTCTACATACGCCGTCGGCTGCATGGGGCAGTCGAGCACGACTGGGCCCTCCGGGTCCATGACGAGGGAGTCATCATGACCGTCACCGCAGGAACACCGATCGAATTGGTCCAAGGCGTGTACGCCAGGCTGACAGAACGCTGCGAACTTGGTCGCACCTTGCTCGGCGGACCGCTGACCCTGACCGAGAAGATTCTGATCAACCACCTCGTCGACCCGAACGAGTCGATCGGGCGAGGCGTCACCTACAACGATTTCAATCCCGACCGCGTCGCGATGCAGGACGCAACTGCCCAGATGGCCCTGCTGCAGTTCATGACCGCGGGCCTTGCCGAAGCAATGGTGCCAAGCACGGTCCATTGCGACCACCTGATCTCGGCCAAGGTCGGGGCGACGATCGACATGGGTGTGGCAATCGACACAAACCGCGAGGTGTACGACTTTCTGCGCAGCGTCTCGGCCAAATACCAGATCGGCTTCTGGGGGCCAGGCAGCGGAATCATTCATCAGGTCGTTCTGGAGAACTACGCCTTCCCCGGCGGGATGATGATCGGCACCGATAGCCATACTCCCAATGCCGGCGGACTCGGCATGGTTGCGATCGGTGTGGGCGGCGCCGATGCGGTCGACGTCATGACCGGCTTTCCGTTCAACGTGCGCTGGCCGAAGGTGATCGGTGTCAAGCTCACCGGCACGCTCAGCGGATGGTCGTCGCCCAAGGACGTGATCCTCGAAGTGGCTCGGGTTCTCACGGTCGAGGGCGGGACCGGCGCGATCGTGGAGTATTTCGGCCCGGGTGCCGACTCCATTTCTGCAACCGGCAAGGCCACGATCTGCAACATGGGCGCTGAGATCGGCGCGACCTGCAGCGTCTTCGGCTATGACGACAACATGGCCGTCTATCTCACGGCAACCGGCCGGGCAGGGATCGCCGCAGCTGCGAACGCGGTTGCTGGCGACCTTCGTCCCGATGACGGGGCGCGATACGACCAGGTGATCGAGGTCGACCTCAACCAGCTCAAGCCCTTGATCAACGGCCCGCATTCTCCGGATCGGGCCAATCGTGTCGGCGCAGCCGTCGGTGCAGAGGCGTTGGCGAACAACTGGCCGCTCGAGATCAGTGCTGCCCTCATCGGAAGTTGCACAAACAGTTCGTATGAAGACATCACCCGCGCCGCATCGGTGGCCAGGCAGGCGTCAGCGGCAGGCCTGCGGACCAAGACCGACTTGTTGATCAGCCCCGGGTCAGAGCAGATCAGAGCGACGATCGAACGCGATGGCCTGCTCGCAGACTTGGAGGCGATCGGCGCAACTGTGCTTGCCAACGCGTGCGGACCATGTATTGGCCAATGGGATCGCCCGCCGTCGGACAACGGCGTACCGAACACCATCGTCAACAGTTTCAACCGCAACTTTCCGAAGCGCAATGACGGTTCGGCAAACACGCTCAGCTTCGTGACATCGCCAGACACCGTGATCGCCTTGGCCCTCGCCGGACGGCTGGATTTCGACCCGACAATTGACACGATCACAAGTCCGACCGGCGAGGAGATTTTGCTGCGCGCCCCGGTCGGCGAGGTTCTGCCAGAAGCCGGATACGACCCCGGTCAGAACACCTTCACGCCACCGCCGGCAGATGGTTCAGGTGTCGTCGTCGAGGTTTCACCGACGAGTGACCGTCTGCAGTTGCTGACTGCATTCAACGGCTGGGACGGCGAGGACTACCTTGGTCTGCCGGTTTTGATGAAGGCTCAGGGCAAGTGCACAACGGATCACATCTCGGCCGCAGGTAAGTGGCTGAAGTTCCGAGGTCATCTCGAAAACATCAGCGGCAACTTGTTCATCGGCGCCGTCAACGCCTACGGCGGCGCCGTGGGCGAGGGCAAGAGCGCGATCGACGGGACCGTCGACACCTATCCGAATCTGGCGAAGGCGTACAGCGAGGCAGGCGTGCGTTGGTGCGCCATTGGCGATCGCAACTACGGCGAAGGGTCGTCACGCGAGCACGCCGCAATGGAGCCGAGGTTCCGCGGCGGGGTGGTCATCTTCGCTCGCAGTTTCGCCCGAATCCACGAGACGAACCTCAAGAAGCAGGGCCTCGTTCCGCTGACGTTCGCCGACCCTGCCACCTACGACCTGATCGACGAAGACGATCGGATCAACGTTCTTGGCCTTGCTCCGGTCCCTGGTCGCAACGTCCGCTGTCAGGTCGTCAAGCCTGATGGCTCAACGATCGACTTCGAGGCCGTCCACACGTTCAGTCCCGAGCAGGTCGAGTGGTTCCGTGCTGGTTCGGCGCTCAACGTCGTGCGGCGAAAGGTCGCTGAAGGCACCACCTGACACGCTGCGGCCGATCGACATCCAGATCGCTGCGACCATCAGGACGGCGTCGGCGCCGAGAAGGAAAATAGGCGGAACCGGCGGGTCCCAGCGTGCGTGGTCAAATGTCCACGAGCCGTGAGCGCCGACCGTATAACGCTGCAGGACGGCCCACAGCGTCACGATCTGGGCCATCGCAACCGCGTAAAGTATCCACCGCAGGACTGATGGCCGGAGCCGAGCGTTCCATTCGCCAATTCCGACGATCAAGAGACCGATCGCAGTCGCGATCGAATACCGACCTTGCCAGATGAATCCGACCCGATCCGCTAGGGCGGTCTCGAACACGATTGGCCCACAGACCAAGACGACCAACGTCCACGCCCATGCCACGCGGAGTGGCCGGGCGGCGCGACAGACGAGCCAGATCGCGACAGCGACGACCGACCAGGAGAAAATGGCCGAGATCCAGGGGATCGAGAACTCCAGCCAACCGAGTGAGCCGACCATTTCTCGCCACGTGTCGACCAACCCGTCGATCGATCGCCACACTCTGCGCGTCAGGGAAAGTGACTCTGCTGTGCGCGAGTCATTGACGGCGACAGCGGCCCAAGCGTTCCAGCCGATTGCTGCACATCCGGCAACGACCGCAGGCCCGAACAGTGCCAGCCATTTGGCAAGCGATCGACTGTTGGGGCGGCCGCGCCGGACGACCACCAGCACTCCGACCATCGCCAGCCACGCCAGCACTGCAATCGGGCGGATCAGAATTGCCAAGGCCATCGGAATCGAGACCCAGAGCGCGTCGCTCAAGCTGTTGGACTTTTCGTGGACCCGAATCCGTTCGACGCCAACCCAGGCCAGCAGCGCAAGCGCGATCTCAAGTGCGTTCGGATTGACAACTCCGAACAGAAACCACGCCGCAGGGGTGATGACGATGACAAGTGGCACCGCCACAAATCGGCGTGAACGACTGACCGCCAGCCCGACCACGAAGGCGCACCAGGCGGCTGCGACGAGCCGATACCACAGCACGCTCGATGTGTCGCCGAACAACCGAACCGGCACGCCGACCAATGCGTAATAAAGCGGCGGATACGTTCCGGCCGATGACGCCGCCGTGGCCGTGCCGGTCGCACCGGGGCGAGCGACGGCACACGTTGCCGGTCGGTCGTCGTCGTGGCGAAAGCACGTCGGATCACCGGTTGTCAGCGCCGCCGGCACGGTGACGATCCGGTAACCAGCAGCCAATCCAACGGCCCGGTCGCCAACAAAGTCACCTGATGCCACTGACGCCGCACGCAGCACGTGGGCCGGTTCGTCCGGGCCGCCGTAACGCGCGGTCGCCATCGACCAGGTGACGAAGATGCCGAACAGCACGACAGCCACGATGGCCGATCGAAACGAACGTGGCGGCATCACTTCGACCCCCATCCGACGAAAGTAGCGTACGCGCCGTGACGATCCCGAACAATGACGAGGTCCAGAACCAGGGCACGACCCCGATGGACCTCCGGACCGCGCTGCGCACGACAGGTTCGGTGCGTGGCTTCACAAATCAACGCGTCGACGACGGGACACTCGCGGCGATCCTCGATGACGCCCGATTCGCACCAAGCGGCGGAAACCGCCAGGGTTGGCGGGTCGTCGTCATCAACGATCCGGCTGTTCGAATCGAGTTGGGACAGATGATGCAGCCTGTGTGGGATGACTATGTTCACGAGCGGGCGACAGGTCGAACGCCGTTCAATGTGATCGACAACGTTGCTCACTCCTCACTGAATCGACCCAGCGAAACGGACCTCGACCAACCTGCAATCGTCCCCAACGATCTGCTCGACAGCATCGTCGACGCACCGGTCGTCCTGGTCATCGCTGCTGACCTCGCCGAGATCTCGATGATGGACAAAGATCTCGACAGGGCGGCAATCACCGGAGGAGCTTCGATCTATCCGTTCTGCTGGAACCTGCTGTTGGCGGCGCGCAGCCGCGGCCTCGGCGGGGTTCTCACCACATTTCTCGCCCGTGCAGAACCAGCGGCGGCCGCATTGCTGGAGATGCCCGCCACCTACGCCATCGCGGCGACGATCTTCATCGGCCACCCAGTGCACCAACCAACCAAGCTCTCGCGACGGCCGGTCGACACGTTTACGACCATCGGCACCTTCAATGGTGAACCGTTCGGCTCCGGTCAGGCTTCGCCTTCGACATAGAGCAACGTGAATGTGACCACAAGCCGGTAGCGCACGTCTGTGGGCAAGTAGTTGAGTTTGGTGCAACCAACGATCGACAGGCTCGGCAACGCCGCCTGCAATCCAACGTTGTAGATGTCCGCTGCGTCCTCGCCCGTGATATCCCGGCGGGAGTAGCCGTAGTGGAACACCCGGCCGTCGGGTGACTGCAGCGTCACCTCGTCACCCGGCACGAACGTGTGCATGTACCTGAGAATTCCGCCGTGCTCTGTGCGGTGAGCGAACAACACGATATGGCTCATCTCGCCAGCGAGGCCGGTGCCGGGCCAGTGTCCGACGTAGCCGTTGTCGACCACATTCTTGCTGACACCTTCGATCACCGTTCCAACTTTGCCGATTCGTGGCATGCGCAGCGTGTACGGCAACGATGCTGGTGGGGGTGGCGGTGGCACGACGTTGACGGGTGCGCCAAGCACGGCGGCGGTCGGCTGGCCCATGAAGTAGCCGGCAACGTCGACGATCAACGAGGCACCGCTTTGAGTGAACACTGCAACGCCGACAGTCGAAGTGCGCAGGATCGCATGGTTGGCAATGGTTTGGTCCTTGTAGGACGCATTCAAATTCGACGCCAGTGGCCGAACGGTGCGCGCCGGATACCCCGTGAAGAAGCCCGCCGCGCGTGTCTCTGTCGCCGTCAGGTTGACGACGACCGCTTGTGACAGGGCGCGACCGGAGTAATCGAACTCTGCGACCCAACCGGCGTACATCCGTCCGTAACGCGGGTTGCTCCGGGTATCGAGGGTTCGATAAGGCGCATTCGGCACGAACAGTCCCTCAGAACCTGGTGCAGCAGTCGGTCCAGTGAAATAACCGGCTACATCGACAATCAGATGACCACCGGCGGAGGCGAAGACGTCGATTCCACGGATCCCGCCAGCCTCACCAACGGGGAGAATGGCCTGATTGGCGCGTGTTTGGTCGGCTGCATCGTTGTTGACACTCGACGACTGCGGTGGTGTTCCACCTGCAGGGTAGGCGGCCCAAAATCCGGGGCCGGTCGATTCGGTCACCGTCAGGTTCACCACGACGGCCGATGCCGACGCTGGTACCACGGCAGCGATATTGACTCGGGTCGTTGCGCCCTGACCGACCTTGACGCCGCTATTTCGGGTGTCGAGTACTCGAACGGCCGACTCGAGGCCGACGAATCGGCCAGCCGAGACCGCGTCCGCGACCGGCGCATACGCTCCGTTGACGTCGACGATGAGGTCACATGGGTTTTGGGTGAAAACATCGATTGCGCCGGCGGTACCAGCACCGGTACCGAAACGGACTGTCACGAGATTGGGAATGATCTGGCCCACCCGTTCGATGTTGACATTCGACGCTTCTGGTCGGGACGCACCGGCTGGGTAGACGGTGATGAAGCCAGCAGCGGTCGTATTGACGGCAGTGATGTTGAGGACGCCGGCCGTCGCCGCCAGCGGGACGCCACCGCGACCGGTGACCTGGACCCGAATCGTGTTCGCATCGACTCGGAGGAATCCGCCCACGCTGAACTCGGGCCTTGTGTCGGCGAGCCGACTCGGAGGAACTGAAATGAACGACGAAGCACCTGCGGGTAGGTTGACCGCTTCCGGCCGGGGACTCGCAGCGGCGGATGAGCCAAACGCACCAATGAACGGCAACGCGGCGCCGAGGGCTAAAACCTTGCGGCGAGAGATATCGACGTTCATTCAACGATCCTGTCCAAAACGGCGTGCGCAGTGCACAACCAGCCAACGTTCATTCAACCGGTGCAGTCGGGGGCCCGCCGGTTCGCCTCGAAACTGACGATCCTTTGTTGTCTCGCCTGATTGGACCCAACCTTAGGGCGACTCGTGGCGCAATACCCGTCAACGTTGCGAGTTTGAACTGAAATTCTCGAAAGCGGCAGTGGAGCCTAGGACGTCCGTCCAGATCCAAAGTTCGCCATCCGCCGCAGCGCCTCTTCGGCGGCCGACTCGGTAACCCCCGCCACGACCTCGACGCCGAGATCCGAGTCGAGGACGAAGGTCAGACCGTCGAGTGCCTTCTTGTCCCGCCCCATCAACGCCAACAGTTGCCTCGGTTCGAAATCGGGGAGGTCGGTCGTCAATTCGTAGAGTCCGCCGACAACGTCATAGTGCTCGCGAACTCTGCGGCTATCAATCCGGTCGAGAACCTCCGCGAGGTGAGCGGCGTAGAGCAGTCCAATCGCAACCGCTTCGCCATGTGCGAGGTCGAACGAACTCGCGATCTCGAGCGCGTGGGCCAATGTGTGACCATAGTTGAGAAGGGCGCGCCGGCCACCCTCGCGCTCGTCCGCACCGACGATCTCGGCCTTTATCTCCACGCAGCGCGCGATCCGGTCGACCAGGTCCATCCCGAGTAGGTCATCCCCGGTCAGGAAGTGGTACTTGGCCATTTCGCCAAGTCCGCAACGCGTCTCGCGCGGGGGCAGCGTCGCCAATGCGTCCAGGTCACACACGACACCTGAGGGCTGCCAGTAGGCGCCGACGAGGTTCTTCCCGGC